>JAFSXH010000056.1 GCA_017444165.1 bacterium
GAAGTGCGCAAAATAAATGCCGCTTCTATAAGTTTAATCTTCTTCGGAGCTGTGAGGGCGATCTTAGACTACTGGAGAGATTACGATCCTTCGTGGCTCTATTTGGGATCTTTAGCTATCTCCATAATCTGGATAATTATTGGTATTTACCTTTACAAAACATTGCGCTATCCAGAATGTCCTTCAGAGTGAGCCTCCCCACTTCGAGAGGTCAGCTCACTTCAAAAGAACAAAATTTCATCTACGACTGTTCTTTATATTGTAACACAGCCTGTAAAATTATTTGCAATTTGGAACTTCAGCATCCAAATCTATAATTTCGTACTTGTCGTTGCCCATTCCTAATTCTTTCATGTAGGAAAGCTGGCGTAAGCCGTGACGCGATTCTATGCGCTCACGTATATCTTTACTCTTTTCATCGAGGGAGTACAAAAGATCTATGGACGCTTGATCGACAGCTAAAATATCAGTTGAAGCCAAAATACCTATATCAGGAACCGTAGGAGGAGCTGCTCTCAATCCAGCACAGTCACAATCAACCGACATATTGCGCAAAACATTTATAAAAGCTATATGTTTACCAAAATGATCTAAAGTAGCTTTGGAAGATTCGGTTATGCGCTCCATAAATTCATCTGACATAACTCCCAAATTATTATCTGTAAAACCTACGTGGATCATCCCTTTACCCACACGACCATCGGCATTGCCAATACCTATATTTTTGTTTGAACCGCCAAAACCACCCATAGCATGACCTTTGAAATGGGTTAAAACTAACATAGAATCATAATTGCGTATATGCGCTCCCATAGACATCTCTTTGAAATACTTACCACCACTCAAAGGAATCATAGTTGTTCCTTCCTCATCCATGATGTCTACAGGAGCAAAAGTCCAACCGTTGATTTTCAAAGTTTCTCGATGATCTTCGGTAGTGTGACGCTTCCCTTTATAGAGAGTGTTAGTCTCTACAATAGTACCATTAGAAATATCATTAGCAATTAATTGCTGAACCCATTCGCGAGGAATAATGTTGGGACCATTAGGTTCACCAGTGTGAAGTTTTATGGCTATCTTACCAGTTAATTCTTGATTTATACAGTGATAGACTTTCGACAACCCCTCAGCACTTAAATCGCGAGTGAAGTAAACTTTAGAAGTATCACCTTTTCTTTGACTGACAGGAACATTCACCTGACTTCCTTGTGTATAAACAGCCTTAGCACGTTTATCTGCATCAGCAAAGGAAACACTAGTTAGACAAACCCCCAAAGCGATAGAAACAAAGGCAAACTTAGCTATAAAATCACTCATCCCTTGATTACACCTCTTTTTCCAAAAAAAATAGCTGTCCCCCCTATCCCAAAAACAGAAAAGACAGCTCTCCAAAATCACTGATTGTACAGGTTAATTCTTAGCTCTGTAAGTTATGCGCCCTTTGGTCAAATCGTATATAGATAATTCAACTTTAACCCTATCGCCTGGCAAAATGCGAATGAAATTTTTGCGAATCTTGCCCGCTATGTGCGCTAAAACTTCGTGACCATTATCCAAAGCCACCTTAAACTGCGCATTAGGGTAAGCCTCTAGAACCCTACCATCAACCTCTATTTTATCTTCCTTTTTATTGCCGTCAGAATCCAAAACAAACTCCTCCACAAAATTTTAAGAATAATTACTCTCTACAAGAAAATATTAAAGAGCATTCTAGCATAATCAAAAATTTTGTAAAGTTGAGAGAAAACAAACAAGCACAAACTCGCAACGCAGGGTTATAGATAAATAGATACAAACTTATAATTAACTAAAGTAAATAAGGAAAGATTCCATGCCTGAGATAAAAGGAAATGTAACTGGCTTAAAACCTAATCAAAAGAAAAGTTTAACCCGACTCTACCAGAGACATTTAGATCGTTCAAGTTTGATAAGTTGGGAATTAGCTAAACAATTGACAGAATTGTCCTTAGAGATAGGCAGACAAATAGGTATAATTATCGACCGCAGAGGCAATATTTTACAGGTTTTAATCGGCGACTCCCATTCTATCATGATCTCGGATTTAGCCCGTTTTCGTGTGAGTAAAGCGCGCTTTCGCGGAGTACGTTGGGTTCATACCCATTTAAATGGAGAATCTTTAACCCAAGACGACTTGACCGACTTGGCACTCTTGCGCTTCGATGCTGTGGCCGCTATTGAAACTCTGAAAAATGGTCTACCTGGTAAACTGCACTGCGCCTGGTTAGTACCTAGTGGGGACAAACCGTGGCATATTGAACCTTCAGTACCGCTCGATCAATTTAATTTAGATTTTTATGGTCTCATCAACACTCTAGAACAAGAATTTGCCCGTCAAACTAGTGCTAAAGATACAGATTATAAACTTCGCAAAGCTATTTTAGTTGGCGTAACGGTAAACAGAATGGAGGATCTGCAACGCTCAATGACAGAATTGACAGATCTAGCTCGCTCGGCCGATATTGAAATAGTAGACGTTGTAACCCAAAAGAGGCAAAAATTCGATCCTAAATATGTGGTAGGCAGCGGTAAATTGACCGATATTATGATTACAGCTTTGCAGAGTGGAGCAGATCTAATCATATTTGAAGGTGAACTTACTGGTTCTCAGATGAGGGCCATTGCCGATATGTGCGATCTGGAAGTTATCGACCGCACTCAACTAATTCTAGACATATTCGCTGGAAGAGCTCGGAGTAAAGATGGAAAGTTGCAGATCGAATTAGCTCAACTCAAGTACAGTCTGCCACGCTTAGTCCTCAAAGATGACTACATGTCGCGCATCACTGGACGCGGTCAGGGTGGATCGAAGGGGCCTGGTGAGACAAAATTGGAGGTGTTGCACAGAAGGGTAAAAGATCGCATTGCCCGTTTAGAGAATGAACTAAAAGAGATAACCACCAAGAGGCGAGTTTACAGAAACAAGAGAGCTATAAATGGCGATCCAGTGATAAATTTAGTTGGTTACACCAATGCTGGCAAATCTACCATTATGCACACTTTGACAGGAGCCAACATTTTAGTTGAAAATCGCATGTTCGCAACTTTGGATCCTACAGCTAGACAGTTGCGTTTGCCTTCTGGCAGGCAGAGCATACTCATAGACACGGTGGGCTTTATTCAGGATTTGCCTAAAGATTTAGCCAAGGCCTTTAGAGCCACTTTGGAAGAGTTGAACGATGCCGATATTTTGCTCCACGTGGTCGACCTCTCCAATCCTGAATACTCTAACCAAATAATGGCTGTACAACAAATTTTAGAGGATCTCGCTCTTGATGATACTCCCCAATTGGTGGTATTTAACAAAATAGACAAGACTGCCCCAGAAATCATTGAAAACGTTAAAAGTGTCTGGAACGATGCCGTCTTTATCAATGCCCTAGATAAGAGTTCGCTCTTACCTATGTTACAGAAGCTAGATGAAATGCTGGAAGAACTTGGGCAGGTTCGTTTCTAAAAACATTGAATAGGCGGGGACATTGTCAATTTATTCGC
>JAFSXH010000057.1 GCA_017444165.1 bacterium
CTTGATACCTAACTCGCGCATTTTGCCCATAACTTCTTTGCGAAAATTTAGCGGTTTAACATTATTTTCGCCACGCACGCTGCGCACACAGGCTAAGAGGAAATTACCTAGTGAAACTCCTGGAATACTAATAGGATACTGGAAGGCTAAAAATATACCGCGACGGGCGCGTTCGTCTGTCGATAGATTGTTGATCTCTTCGCCTTTGTAATAAATAGATCCTGAAGTAATTTTGTAGAGGGGATGGCCCATTATTGTATTGGATAAAGTGGATTTGCCAGATCCGTTGGGCCCCATTATGGCATGGGTTTCGCCCTGATTTATGACTAAATTTAAGCCCTTTAAAATCTCTGCACCTTCCACGGAGACGTGCAAATCTTTTATCTCAATTAATGGAATGGACATATTGTTTTTCACCTATATACTCAAAAAATGCCTCAGCCTTTTAGGCACGTTCTTTTTTTTAACCTCCTTTTGAGTTGACAGTTATGAATAATTTTTTGACTCTTCGTTCCATTTCTAAAAACATTATTTCTCAAAAGGCAAAATTGTTATTTATAGCAGTTTTTTTTATCCTGATTAGCGCAGTATAATCAAAAAAGGGCTTTTCTCAACATGGTTGCTTTGGGTAGGTTTTAAATGATTATTGTCGAACAGCGGCGCGGTTTTCCGCGTGTTGCGGGTTCGTGATAATGTTAATAGTATTGTTATTTTGGAGCCTAATTTTTAATGAATAGTACAGATAATAGCCAAAAAAAATTACTTTTGATTGATGGTAATGGCCTGGCTTATAGAGCTTTTTATGCTTTACCTCCGCGCAAGGCTCCTATGGGTTTTCCCTTAAATGCTGTTTTGGGGTTTACTAATTTACTTTTAAATGCAATTCTCTCAGAAGATCCTACTCATGTGGTGGTAGCCTTTGATCATGGTGCCTTTGTTGACACGCTTATGAAGTTTCAGAGTTTTAATGTTCAGCGTGAGGAAATGCTCGATGATCTGGCTATGCAGTTGCCTGTTATCGAAGATTTTATAAATCTCTGCGGCATTAAGATCTTCCGTCTGCCTGGTTTTGAGGCTGATGATTGTATCGGCACAGTAGCTTCGAAAGCTAGTCGTGATGGCTTTGAGACTATAGTTGTCTCTGGCGATTGGAACTTATGCAGTTGGTCTCGCCTCACGTAAAAGTTATGACTATGAGACGCGGCATAGTAGATGCTGTTATCTACAATGAAGATTTAGTCTTGAAAAAATACGGTTTGCGTCCTTCACAATTGGCTTCTTTGCGTGCACTTTCTGGTGATTCGAGTCAAAATATCGGTGGTGTACCTGGTATTGGTGAGGTTACGGCCCGTCGTCTCCTCTCTCAGTACAGCAGTTTGACGGAATTGTTCGATTCTTTAGATCAGTTGCCCGCTAAGTGGCGCAATCCGCTCTCGGAGAATTGTGACGATGCTTTTGAATATCTAGCCAGAGCTACTATTCGCTTTGATCTTCCTTTGGAAATAGACTGGGAGGAGTGTAAATTTAAAGGCTTTCCTGTTCAAGTCATTGAGCGTCTCTTTAAGATGTTCTCTATCGAGGGCTTTAACAGTATTCTTACTTATATGAAGCGCATAGCTTGTGAAGAACAGCCTTCTAATCTGCCTGAAGAACCAGTGCAGGTTGGAGAGATTGAATTTACTTTGCAACATATTGCAGAATTAAAGTCTGAACTTGCCATTGTTTGGATGGTGGACGGAGAGGGGAATAAACGCGGTATCAGTCTCTGTTGTGCTGGTGAAAAGCCGCTTTATATATCTTTGGATCCTGGCATTGAGGAGGTAGTTTGGCGTTATTTAGAGCCAATAATTGCCGATAAAGATCGCCTCAAGTATGTTTTAGGTATGCGGGAAATTTATGAACGCGCTCTTGTAAATGTGGAAAATGTCTTAGACATAAGATTGGCCTCTTCTCTTCTGTTTATCAATGCATTGGATCATTCTATAGAGACTATCTGCGCTCGTTTTGGTTTTGCCATTTTTGAACGTGTACTCTTCGGTTGGGAAGATTGTTGTAAGGCGGCTACACCGACAGAGAGTCTTTTAATTTGGTCGTGTAGGGCTAGCGATATTATGTTGCCCTTAGGAAAGATGATGCTCAAGAGCATGCAGGCTCTCTCTCTAGAAGGTATTTACAATAATGTGGAGTTGCCGCTTTCGCTCTATATGTACAAATTAAATAAAAATGGAGTTAGTTTTAACAGTTCGGCTGTAGAGAATTTGCGTGTTTATGTTGAGGGAGAATTACTCAAGATTCATGAGGATTTTTTTGCTGAGGCCGAAGTTGAATCTTTCGATCTAGATTCGGACGAAGCGGTTAGTAATTATCTCTTTGAGCGTCTGGCTTTGCTTATGCCTACGCGCCCTAAGAATGGCTCGATTCTCAATGCTGATATGCTCAAATCCTTACAAGATCAGAATCCTATTGTAGAAAAGATTTTGTGCTATCGTGAACTTTCTGAATTTAAGAGGATCTTTGTCGAAAAATTCTTGTCTGAAAGAGATTTTACGATAAAACCAGAGACTTATCTTTTTAACTCTGCTCTTTTGAGTGAAAGAAGGTTGCAATTATTAGGCAAGGTAAGTGTCAAGGGTGTTATAGAGATATTCCATTACATGTTGGCCATTATTGCTAATTTTTCATATGTTGAGGTGAGGAATAGCATATCTGAATTAGTAGAAAAGGTACTTGAGCCTGAGAGTGAGGGGAAGGTTTTGATGAAATTCGCTCTGCCTTCTATGGAGTGGCATATATTGGCTCATGTATCTGGTGATCAGAGATTGAAAGACGCATTGGGAGAGGGCAGAGATATTGGCGGTGAACTAGTTAAAGCTGTCTTTGAAGATAAGTTCGGAGAGATTTATAACGATGAGTTTTTCGTTTCACAGATGAGCCTTTTCTATTATAGTCCTCTTTGGTTGATAAGACGCTTGAATCTGTTGAGTATCGATAAGGAGCAAGTTGCTAACAATTATCTGAGAAAGTTTGAGAGTATTTTGGGGGAGAGATTCCCTGTCAGTTGGGATTTTTTGCTGAAGTGTCGCTCCAGGGCTTCGGCTATGGAACAGTTGCAGACTCTCTCTGGCCGTCAGTGTCGTTTGGTCGAAGCTGGCAGTCGCAATTACAGTGTGCGTGAAAATGCCGAACGTTTGGCTATGGCTTTTGTCACTGAAGGGACCTGTGCTGATATATTTAGGGATATTATCGTTGCCTCGAAGAAATTATGGGGAGAAGAGATAGAACTCTTAGTTATCAATAACTCTTTGTTAGTTTATGCTCCTCGTGAGAAGGTTGAGGAGATCGAGAGCAGCTGTTTGGAGATTATCAGACAATCTAGTTATGGAATAGCTTTACCTGTGCATTGTAAAAAAAATTAGAAAAAATTTTTGAATGAGAAGGA
>JAFSXH010000058.1 GCA_017444165.1 bacterium
CCGTAATCATCGTTAGGTTTCATAATGAGATTATTGCGGTTCTCGCGCACCCACTTGAGCAACTCGATAACAGTCCCATCGGGAGCAGTGGTCTTGACATCCCTCAACATGCGTGTCCAAGGCACGTGAGTATAGATGGCCTGTATCTGCGTGTCGGTCAAGCCTTTCTGGAAACGAGGATCTGTCAAAATAGCAAATATAGCCTTCTTGTGCAGATACTTACACCTAAAAGAATTAACAAAGCAAGCTGCGTGATCCTTGTAAGCCTCCCAAACGGCTGGACACTCATCAAAATGCTCTAAATACTCGTTGATAAGCAGACGTTTATAGAAGATATGGATCTTCTCGCCCTCAAAACTCAAAACTCCATCTTTGTATTCTAATTTGCGAGGATCAGCTATTAAACACTTATAACCGCTCCTCATAAAGTGTTCACGCAGAATATTAAATTCGTGAATGGTTGGAAGTCCTTCATAATCGATAATGCCTATAGTCGGCCGCTCCTTGCCTCCCCACTCTTCATAAGTATCCAAGAGAGATTGCAAAAGGCGATCGGAGACGAACATGGGTTGACAAGGGAATTTGCGCATAAAATCTTTCATAACCTCAGTCTGCATGAAAGCACGAGCCATCTTGTCAGCATAAGCGATCCCCGCTGGAGTCTCCGCATTGTACTCTACGAACTGTAAGGTTCCACCGGATAAAAAGCTGTCCAAGCGGGAAGAGACGGAAAGTTCATCATAACCGGGGTCTATCTCTATGAGCTTCTTCTCCTCTTCAGTAAAGCCCAAAAGTTCCCTAACCTCTTCAGAGTTCATCAAGAGAGGATTGAGAGCTTTAATAGCTCTGGTAACTCCTCTAATAGCGTCCTGCAAGAGCAAAAATTGCTCACGGCCAATGAAATGAGGGCGCAAAAATGGACAAAGGACACGATCACCGAAGAAGACCTCTTTCTGACGCAAATCATCTTGAAGTCCCTGAGCAAACTCATTGATATCGCACTTTTCCAATAAATTATGATAATGAGCTATAGCCGCCTGTCTGTGAGGTTCACGAGATGCAGCCATAAGCATAAGATCTACAACATCAGCCATGTAGCCAAAAAACCTTCCAAATAAATTTTTACTGTCTATTACGCTTCTCTGTATTGACCATCTAGCCTGCCTCAATAGGACCAAGGTTTGTGAAGGATACGGATTCATAAAAAAAGAAAGGCGTGACTATGATAGCAATTTTATTTGATTGGGATGGCGTAATAATTGATTCTGCGGAGATTTTTTATAAATCTTACGTCAGACTGTGTCGAGAGACAAATAAAATATTTCCTATAAAGAGCGTAGAAGAATTTCGTTGCTGGTACGATTCCGCTTGGGAGAATAATTATTACAGCCTTGGATTTAACAAAGAAGAGATCCATGAGGCGGTACAAAAGACGATAGCCTACGCCGATTATAACGAGACTTCGATCTTTCCCTATGTTGCTGAAACTTTAGAAAATTTGAGCAGAGATCCCCAGCTGATCTTAGCTATAGTCTCCACCTCCGCCGAGAAGACAATCCGCACTTTTTTAGCTAAATACGCTTTAGAAAAATATTTCCTCTTCGTCTCTGGCCAAGGTGAAAGCAGTGATAAAACTCAACGCATAGCCAACATTCTCAGTAAGTTGAATTGTAGCCATGCCATTATGATCGGTGATACTACCAGTGATATAAAATCTGCTCAGGCAAATAATATTTTCACAATCGCCACTTCTTACGGTTGGCAGGATGCTCAACGTTTGCAGGCGATCAACCCTACCCTAATTGCTCATCATCCCCAGGAATTACTGTCTTGTATTAATGAGATCCTGAGATCTATAA
>JAFSXH010000059.1 GCA_017444165.1 bacterium
ATCTGCTGGTGCAAGTGTGATTGCTGCTGGTGCTGTGCCTATTCCTACGCTTCCTGAGAGTATTGCTGCGACACTTTATCCTCCGCCGCATCCATCTCCTTACTTTGAGGGCTTCGCAGTATCTCCAGTAGCACTAGCAGTTTATGAATGGCTTCGTGATGATTGTTGATTAGATAACGTTCATGTGCACACATGACGCATACAAGTGCCATTAACGTAGTACAACAACAGAACCAAAGATAAAATGTAGTTATCAATTATCGACAATAAAAAAATCCAGAGACCTAAAAATTGAGCCTCTGGATTTTTTGTCTTTATCTAATTAATCATGCACAAAGTGCGTACCAGCCTCGCCTCTTACGGCTTTGCTCAAGTTTTCAGGATTGGTAATAATGGCCTCACTGCCGCCCATCTCTAAGAAGCGGATAGCCGCCTCAACTTTTGGGGCCATGCTCCCCTTAGCGAAGTGACCTTCGGCCATATACTTTTTGGCTTCAGAAATAGTGACACGGTCTAAGGCTTTTTGCTCAGGCTTACCAAAATTGATGTAAACCTTCTCTACAGCGGTAGAGATAATGAAAGAATCAGCGTGTAAATTGGCAGCTAAAAGGCCAGAGGCGTAGTCCTTATCGATAACGGCCGCTATACCCAAATAGACACCGTTATCTTCCACTACGGGTACACCACCGCCACCTACAGCAATAACTACATTGCCAGAATGGACTAAAGTGCGTACAGCTTCCAGCTCCACGATCTTTTGTGGCTTGGGAGAGGCCACTACCCTGCGCCAACCGCGGCCAGCATCTTCCATAACATCCCAGCCATCTTTTATACTCCGCTCTTGGGCCTGCGCCTCATCCATGAAGGGGCCGATGGGCTTAGTAGGATTGAGGAAAGCGGGATCTTTAGGGTCGACGACTACTTGAGTTACGACCGTAGCGGCCAACTTCTGCATACCGCGCTTCAAGAATTCATTGTGTAAGGCCATCTGGAACTGATAACCGATAGCGCCTTGAGTATCAGCTACGGCCGAATCGACAGGTACAGAGTGAATACTATTGAGAGCCGCCTCACTGCGCAAGAGGATAAAACCGACCTGTGGGCCATTGCCATGGGTGAGAACAACTTCCCAACCCTGTTCGATCATGTTGACAACGTGTTTTACAGTCTCACAGACAGCTTGGTACTGATCGGGAACGCTCTGATGTTGCTTGTCCTTTATGAGCGAATTGCCGCCTACAGCCACTACGGCTACACGATTTTGACTAACCATTAAAATTACGCCTCCTTATAGAGCGGAAAACTCTGGCAAAGTTTAGCGATCTTCTCTTTAATCTCCGCTCCCAACTTTTCATTCTCAGGGTCTCTCAAAATAGCCACGATCCATTCACCGATCTGGCGCATCTGCTCCACGCCCATACCTCTAGTAGTCAAGGCAGGAGTACCTAACCGTATGCCACTAGCCACAGCGGGTGGATTCTTATCGAAAGGTATGGCATTCTTGTTGACGGTTATGCCCGCTCTGTGCAGAGCATTTTCAGCATCTCTACCCGTCAAGCCCAAAGGAGTGACATCGGCTAAGATCAAGTGAGTATCAGTGCCACCGCTGATCAGGCGCACACCACCATCAGCTAAAGTAGCCGCCAAAGTCCTGGCATTATCAACAATCTGGTGCTGATAGACCTTGAAAGAATCTTGTAAGGCCTCTTGCAAAGCCACAGCCTTAGCAGCCACCACATGCTCTAAGGGGCCACCCTGATAACCAGGGAAGATGATCTTATCGACAGATTTAGCCAATTCAGCTTTACATAGAACCATACCACCACGCGGGCCACGCAAAGTCTTATGGGTAGTCGTAGTAACAATATCAGCAATTTTAACAGGATTTTGGTGTAAACCAGCCGCTACCAATCCAGCAAAGTGAGCCATATCGACCATAAAAGTGGCTCCAATTTCATCGGCCACTTCACGGAAGGGAGCAAAATTAATCTCACGAGGATAAGCACTGGAACCAGCTAAAATAACCCTCGGCTTGTGCTCACGGGCTAATCTCTGCATCTCTTCATAATCGATGAGTTCAGTATCAGGATTTAAACCGTACTGAATAACATTGAAGTGAGAACCAGAGAAGTTTACTTTGTGGCCATGGGTAAGGTGGCCTCCGTGAGCCAACGACATACCTAAAATAGTGTCGCCATGTTTGGCGACTGAGTAATAAGCTGCTAAATTAGCAGAAGAACCAGAGTGAGGTTGAACGTTAGCATGTTCGGCTCCAAAGAGTTTACAGGCTCTCTGTCTAGCTAATTCTTCAATAATATCGACATTTTCACAGCCGCCATAATAACGTTTGCCTGGATAACCTTCAGCATACTTGTTAGTTAAAACACTGCCCTGAGCCTCTAAAACAGCTTTACTGACAAAATTTTCAGAAGCAATCATCTCCAGAGTCGTCTCTTGACGCTCCTCTTCAGAAGCTATGGCCTTAGCCACTTCAGGATCGGTCTGCCAAATATATTTTAACATCTTCTTTCTCTACCTCACTATTTTAGTTACGGCGTAACCCGCGTCCGTTATCGCTTTAGTAAAAACACTATCTTCAATTTCTCCTGTTAAGGAAACTGTAGCACATTTTTTAGCTAAATCGACATCGACAGATTCAACACCGTTCAAAACTTCTAAGGACTCTTGCACATGCTTTTGACAATGAGCGCACATCATGCCTTCAATATAGATCGTAACCTGCATATTTTTACTTTTTTCAACTCTCTCTATCTTCTGCGCCGCAAAGAGATTGAGACACAGAGCGTTACCGACAACGCAGACAGAACTCAGGCTCATGGCCAAAGCTGCCAACATAGGATTAAAAGTCAATCCCAAATTAGTATAAAGTACACCTGCGGCTATAGGTATACCTATCAAATTATAAATAAAAGCCCACGCCAAATTCTCCTTAATATTGGCCACGACAGCTCTGCTCAATCTTATCGACTCAACTACACCCCACAGAGAATTTTTAAGCAAAATCCCATCAGCACAATCTATAGCAAGATCTGTTCCCATCCCCATAGCTAGACCGACATCAGCTCTCTGCAAAGCTGGAGCATCGTTTACGCCATCGCCGACCATAATAACCTTATGACCTTCCTCTTGCAACTTGGCAATTTTATCTTCTTTACCTAAAGGCAAAACTTCAGATAAGAATTCATCTGCTCCTACGATCCTGGCCAAATTTTCGGCGATATTCCGTCTATCACCACTCAAAACAATGACCTTTAACCCTAAATCCTTCAACTTAGAGACAGCTTCACTGCTATCTGAACGCAGAGAATCAGTTATACCTATAACGGCTCGATCATGAAGATTAGAAGTGAGAAAAACTGTCATCATCCCCTCATTTTCGAAATTTTCAGCGACTGAAGATAGTTCATCCACTTCCAATTTTTCCAAAAAGGAAGAAATATGATCTAAAGTGCCAATTCTCCAAAGAGTACCAGCGATCTTGGCCTCAATCCCATGACCAGGCTCTTCTGTAAAGACCTCTAAATCTAGTAATTTTCCCCCTTTTTCTTTAGCATAACTGACAATCGCCTTAGCTAGAGGATGTACACTGCCACTCTCCAGTGTCAGTAATATGTCTAAATAATTACACCCATCTTGAAAATTGGCGAACTCCCGCTTAACTTGCAAAATCCCTTCAGTAATAGTTCCAGTCTTATCCAAAACAACCGTATCAGCGTTGCTAAGAGCTTCCAAACTTTCGGCATTTTTAATTAAGAGCCCCATATTGGCCGCTTTACCCATACCGACCATAACAGCCACAGGTGCGGCTAAACCTAAAGCACAAGGACAAGAGATCACCAAAACAGAGACAGCACGAGAGATAGCAAAGCCTATATCTTGACCTACAATCATCCAAGCGCAAAAGGTAAGCAGAGACAAAGCAATTACAGCTGGAACAAAAATGGCACTGATCTTATCAGCTAAACGTGTTATAGGAGCTTTAGAGTTGGCCGCCCTCTCCACCAGTTCCACAAATTGAGACCAGACTGTATCTTTACCAGCTCGCTCTACCTGAAAGCGAAAATATCCTTGGCAATTGACAGATCCAGAAATAACTCGTTCACCGACACTTTTTAATACGGGTAAACTCTCACCAGTCAACGAGGAGAGGTTCAAAAGACCCTGGCCATAGACAACAATTCCATCGACAGGGACAATATTGACAGTCTTTACGCAGACTACATCACCGACCTTTAAATCGGCACAATCAGTCTCTATTTCTTTATCATCTTGCCAAAGAAAGGCCACTTTGGGAACCAAATTAGCTAGATCTTCTAAAGTTTTATAGGTTTTTGCTTTAGCTCTGACTTCTAAATATTTACCCAAAGTTACAAAAGTTAAAATAGCCGCACTGGAATCGAAGTAAGCTGAGTTTTTGTACTCTCCAACAAAACCGCTCTCCAAAGCCCAAAGACGCAAAGTTATCCAATGTTTAATCTGCACTGGTGTCAAAATCCTGAGATTTGGCCAAGTGAGATCATAGAGATATTCAGGTGTCTGCGCCAGAGAAAAAAATAAACGGCCTAAAGCCCAAAGCGAATATAGTAAAGAGGCACTGGAACCCAAAGCTACTAGAGTGTCCATATTAGAATGGCCATTCAATAGAGCCTTATAACCTCTAAAAAAGATCTTTCTGTTAATGAAAATAATCGCAAGGGCTAAAATAAATTCTAAAAAGCCCACAAGAGAAGCGATATGAGGTGCAGAAAAATAATCTGTCCCAGGCAGAGCTAACATCTCTCCCATAGACAGATACAATAAGAGAACTAATATAAGTGAGGACAACTTCAAACGCAAAGATAATTCATTTAGTTCGCTATCTTCTTGCTCTGAACTTTTCTCAACGCGAATGTCATTTACAAATTCAGCACTATAACCAGCTTCAGCCACAGCACTGCATATATCCCCCGTCTTAATCACAGCAGGATCGAAATCTACTTTCATCTGTCCAGACAGAAGATTAACTTCAACACTACTAACGCCATTCAACCTGCCCACAGCCTCACTGACATGATTTTGACAGGCGGCACAAGTCATGCCTCTTACCGTAAATCTCTTACTGATCATCTATGCAGTTTTATTAATTGCCAAATATATTTTGTTGTAAGCGACTGAGATCGATCTCATGGTTGCCGCGCCTAGCCCGACGCGGTGCAGATCTCCTCTCTCCCTCCTCCTCTCTCTCGACACTGCGATGACGACCACCGGAAGCAACTCTAAACTGGCGCGGAGCAGGTACATCTCCAGCTGTTGGCCTATCAATCAATGGTTTAGAGCTAGTCAAGCCTAAGCCAACCTTCTTTTCCTCTGCAGGAGCAACATTTTTGTTTGCAGGAGCAGATCTAGAAACCGGAGAGTTGAAGCTCTCCATACGCTTAGCTTTTTGATTGGCTTTGTCTTCTTCCATCTTAACCTTAGCTTCAATAGCTGCCGCATCAATTTTTGGCATAGGCAACCACGGCAACACATCTTGATTAGGAGGAGAGACTATTTCCAGCCTTATACGCCCTAACAACTCAGGATGACTCAAATAAACAATAGGTATTTTTACTGCACTACTCATATCAGATTATTTAGGCCCATGCGAAGTTTATTCCTTCCCAATACAGTTGACAATTGAAGGAGAAAAAATAACAAATGTGATAACAGCTTCCGCAAATTTACAACTTTTAAGGTAAATCAGAATTATGCAGATGTTCAGCAACCTATTTAAACGCAGTGAAAAAAAAGAAACTGAAGTCCCACAGGAAGAACTAACCTCAAAGGAAGAGACAGCAGAGGATACCGAAGAGACTACGGATACTTCGGAGTCCCCAAATGCTTCAGAGACTCAAGAAAAGACTGGCGGTCTAAAAGGTCTCTGGGAGAAAACGCGCAAATTGGCCGCAACTCCAGTCGATCCATGGTTTTCGAAGATGGCTCAGGGTTTGGATAAAACGCGCCAGCAATTTGTGGGACGCATTACCAACCTATTTACTTCCAGCGGTAAGATCGATAATCAATTTTGGGAAGAATTAGAGGATATTTTACTCACAGCCGATGTCGGTTTAGCGGCCACTACGAACATTATCGATAAATTGAAAGAAGAAAAACTCTCAGATCCCCAACTTCTACGTCAAAAGATCAAAGCAGTTATCGGTGAGATACTAAAAGGCAATCATTCAGATAATTTGGTTATAGATCCAGATCGTCTAAATGTAATTATGATGGTAGGCGTAAATGGTACGGGGAAAACGACCACTACAGCCAAGTTGGCCTACCTATTTAAGACACGCGGTTACAAAGTGCTTTTAGCTGCCGCTGATACTTTCCGAGCCGCTGCTATAGATCAATTGCAGATCTGGGCCGACAAAGTGGGTGTAGAATTAGTTCGTCATCAAGAGGGTTCTGACCCTGGTGCTGTGGTCTTTGATGCTATTGAGAGTGCTAAGGCACGCAAATGCAACATAGTTTTGATCGATACAGCGGGACGTTTGCATAACAAATTCAACCTTATGGAAGAACTCAGCAAAATTAGACGCGTAGCTGATAAGGCCTATAAAGGAGCCCCCCATGAGACACTTTTGGTGTTAGATGCCACCACGGGACAGAATGCTTTAGAACAAGCTAAAGTTTTTAATAAATCGACAGAGCTTACAGGCTTAGTGATGTGCAAATTGGATGGCACAGGCAAAGGTGGTGTGGTAGTCGCTTTGGGACAGGAGTTCAATTTGCCCGTGCGCTATATCGGTGTAGGTGAAGCAGTGGACGATCTGCGCGAATTTAACGCCGAACAATTCTTAGAAGCTCTCTTCGCCGATCCCGCTAGTTTTAAAGATGTTGAAAGAGATCTTCAATCTAAAGAATCAGAAAAAGAAGAGGATGAAGAACAAGGTTAAGTATGCCAGGGCGAACTTGTCCTAAAAGTACCTTACGGCGTGTCTCCAGCCTGTGCGTGAAGGCTTCTAAAATTCTCATGACCTCAGGAGCGGAGACCGCTCGTGTGGAGGCCACAGTAGAACACATAGGCCGATCGTGTAAAGTGCCAGTGGAGAGCTTTGCTACACCTACTGGCATAACTATAACTGTGGGCGAGGACCGCACTATAACCACAGTTACCAGAGTTAAGAATCGCACTATAGATCTCTCCAAAGTGATCGAGGTAAATAATATCTCGCGCGATCTAGCTATGGGTAAACTCCCCTTTCAGACGGCAGATAAAGCTGTAGATGATATATTGCATAAGCCTCACCTATACTCTTCTGAAATTATTTATTTAGGTCAAGCTATATGTTGTGCAGGATTTGCCATATTCATCGATGGCCAACTGATTACAGGCCTGCCTGCTCTCATAGTAGGTCTACTAGCAAAATACACAGAGAAACTCTGCGCCAATCTTGCTCCTTTCCTCTTCATATTCATTAACGCTTTGGTGGTAACTCTCTTTGCCGATCTCTGCTGTTGCCTATTTCCCAGTATGGAACACAAAACTATAGTTATTGCTGGAATAATACCTTTGTTGCCAGGACTATCCTTGACTAACGCTCTAGCCGATCTCATGGAGGGGGAACTGGTATCGGGTATAGCTCGCACCACTGATTCTCTGTTAACAGCCGCAGCTTTGGCCGCTGGAGCGGCAGTAGGTATAAGTTTAGGAAGTATATTTACGTGAAGTTTTTATTGGAATTTTTAGGAGCTATATTAGGCGTTTTAGGCAGTGCCATAACATTCCATATACCCTCTAAAGCACTTTTTGGAAGTGTCATTGCTGGTATCTTAGGTTGGGAAGTAAAAGTGCTGTTAATCCAGTGCGGAGTAGTGCCAGTGTACGCTACCTTTCTAGGAGCATTGACCTTATCCATATGTTGTGGAGCTTTAGCTGTAGCTCTGCGTATGCCCAGTACAGTCTTTCTCGTACCATCTATACTGCCTTTAGTACCAGGGACGGCCACTTACGACTCCATGATGTATCTCATAAATGGAAACCATGATATGGCCACGGCTGAGGGTATGAAAGCTATGTTAATAGCCAGTGGAATTGCCATAGGTATTTTAATGGGCAGTGCCATATCCAGAAGTATAATTAATCCCAATCTCCACAACCTGCGCGAAACAATAAAACAAGATTTCGATATTTCCCTAGATTCTTTAGGAGAAGACGAAAGCTCTCTTCCCTCTAAGTCTATTTCTGCTAGAATTAAAGGTAAATGCAAAAGTAGACATTCACGTAAGAGAGGAAGGGAGGCTAAGCATGAGATTTAAAGAGAAAGTTCTGCGAGATCCTCTACACGGCAACATAAATATAACTCACCCGCTCCTCTTAGAATTGATAGACTCCCGCCCCTTTCAGCGTCTGCGCCGCATTCGCCAGCTAGGCATGTGTTTTAGCGTCTTTCATGGAGCAGAGCATTCGCGATTCCAACACTCCATAGGTACAATGTGGCTGATGCACCGCATTCTCAAAAATTGGATAGATAATAAATTATTAAAGATAGATAAAAAAACTCAGTTGACCGTAGAAGCGGCAGCTCTGCTCCACGACATAGGCCACGGCCCATTTTCACACGCTCTGGAACACTCTTTTTCACAAGTCGATCATGAAAATCTAGGGTATAATATCGTAAAAATATTCTTTGATCCCATATTAAAAAAACACGGTTTAGAAACGACAGAAGTTGTCAGTGTTATGCAGGGCAAACACCCTGAACCTATATACCATG
>JAFSXH010000060.1 GCA_017444165.1 bacterium
GGATAATAAAGGTCTTATGTTCTTTGCCAGTCATCATGGGATGATGATTGTGAGGACCTTCTGCATGGGGAGTGGCATCGACAGGGAGCCAGCCTATACCAGGAACCATAACTTCTGTCCAGGCGTGTGCATTGTCGGAATAAACTTCATACATGGAAGTTAAGGGATTGTACTCTCCCTCAGTGTAACCAGCAATAAAACGGGAGCGCAAACCCGCTGCTCTGGCTAAGACGGCCATAGAAGTAGCGAACTGTTCGCAGTTGCCTTTTTTGGAGGTAAACAAAAAGTAATCTACAGTGTCCACATTGGATGGATACTCAGGGGGCCTAACTTCATAGGTGTAATTGTTAATTAAAAAATGGGCTATGGCCATTGTTTTTAAGTAATCGTTTTTGTATCTGTGAGTTAAAAGGTGAGCTAGTCTTTTAGTGCGATAAGTGACACATTTGGGCAGTTCTAAGAGCTGGTTGCGTCTATCGAACCAACGAGGCAGGCGTACTTTTTTAGGTATGTAACAGGCACTGTTTGTGCAAATATGACTCTTTTGTTTAGGTTCATTTTGAGCTTGTTGAAAAACTTGAGTTTCATAAGCCAATGGACCATCTTTAGAGAGATCCGACTTATAAAACAGATCGTTAAAAGGTGTATTAAAAAATACGAAACTTTTTACTGTGTAGATAGTATCTTTATCGATAATGTTATTTAATTTTATCGTACTATCTACATCTGCGTAGAGAACTTGATCTGGAAAAGAGATCTGGTAGGGCAGGTGAGAGGAGAAGACTACTCCAGGCAGATCGCGTTCTACATAATATATCTGAGTGATGTGGCGAATATATTGGGGATCGGATACGAAGATACCAGGCACTTTTACATTTTGTCCATCTATTTGGCGAGGGGGGGCATTGGTAACTTCCCAATTCCAGCCATCATAATGACGAAAGGCTACGCCGCGGTAGTAAGAAGCAGCATTGCTCTTAACTTTCATTACCAGTTCGTGATTTACATCGTATCTTTGTCTGAGATCTATAGCGGCATCTAAGTTTATGTCATTTTGACTGTTTTTAGGTCGGGGAATTTTGTTACCTTCTAATGAATCCTCACCATCATTGCTGGCGGAATTTTCATCTACAGTTTTGGCAAAATTGAAATGAAAACCTAAACGAAATTTGTGCTGTATATCGTAAAGTACCAAACCTCCGAAGCGGGGCATGGCCAGATATATTAAGAGACTTACCGATATAATTAAAATTGAGGAAAGTACTAATCTGATCGCTAATTTTCCCACCCAAAGGTAATTTATTTGTTGCTGTGTATGGGAGGTAGAGATGTTAGCTTGAATATTTTTTGCAGTACTAACCTTTGTTGAGCAACTTTCTGAAATAGAGAGACTTCTGAAATACAGGGCCGCTAAGAAGGATACCAAATAAGCTAAAATAGCCCAAGAGAAGATCATGCTCTGCGAGATTATGGAAGAGTAACTTATGAGGATAAAACTAGTTAAAAGTGAATAATCCAGATCACGCCTGCGGGGAATATCGAAACTGTGACCAGCTAAAAGGCCCGCTAAGAGTGTGGCTAAATCGGCTTGAATGTCGTAAGTTGAATTTATAAATGTACTGGGCAAAAATATGAGAAATGCCCACACCATGTATATGGTTATAAAAATTTTGACGGCACAACCACCACTTTTTATCTCTCTCTGTGGCAAAGTGATGTAAGAATAGAGATTGCCTATGAGTAAAAAAATTATGTGAATTAATAGGGATATGCGAAACTCTATAAGTGCAAATGTCGTAACTAAAGATATAAGTCCACAGATACAAACGCACCAGCGCAGTGGTTTTGAATACTCTAAAAATGGTGTGATTGGGCTGATAATATTGAAATTAAGAAATTCAAATAGATCTTCAAAACTATCGTTCCTTCGCAAAGATGGCAATAGAGGAGGATGTTCATAACCAGTTATCTCTGACCAAGAAGATTTTTTATCTAAAGCCATATGCTGACCACTTCCTGAGGTGATATATGGAGAAAATTAGAATTTTGTTCATCGATAATTGTAGATTTAGGAGTGACTAAAAAGGAGCGAATGCGCATATCTTTTATCAGATTCATCGTCTCTAAACATTGTGTTTGATAATTGTTTAAGGCTCTAACCAGCGGTATAAATGATGTCGAGTAGTAGGGGGGGACATCTTTAGGCATCTTGAGGGTGTTGGGAGACCAGAATATACAGGAGGCATTTTTCAGTTTGCGCAAATATTGACAGGGCAGTTCTGGAGTCATTGAGAGAATCAGAGTGTGAGTGGAGCGATTCTTATTTTGTTGTTGATCGACGGTTTGCCAAAACTTTTCTTCAATCTCTGGCGAGGTATCTACAGTGTGTAAAGTCGGTAAGAGCTGTTGTATAGCTTTGACACCACTTACGTTAGTTGCCCCATTTTTCTCATCCATATAGAGCATATTTACATTGATATGGGGATAATTCACAGGCGAAATCACTGAACTTATCGTGCAGAGGATCTCTTCAAAACCGAAGACAGTAAATTCAAAAGATTTTTTCTTATCACTGTTAGAATCATTGCGGTATAAAGAAATGTTGGCTTGTAATATAGGAGCTAAAATTTTAGCCAAACTCGATTTATTAAAGAGGATAATTTGTAAATTGATCTCTGAGGGATTTTGAAATTCCTTGATCATTAAATTGCCCGTTCTGGCACTAGCAGGCCAGTGGATGCGGCGTACATCTTCGCCTACAGTGTAATTGTGTAAACCGCGAATATCGCCAGAATTTTCCCAATCGCGCACAATAAATCGTTTAGCTTTTTCCGCTTCGAGACCACTTTTGCGTTTATCCATCAAGATAACTGCTGGATAAACTGAAAGTGTATCTAGTTGTTGGGGAAGATCTTTTTTACTCTCCCAAAAGCTGAGATAATGACGCACACCTACACTAATATCTTTAAATTTATAAATACCACGCCGCTCACATTTTAAATTATAAACTAAGTTAATAGTCTCTCTAGCTGGCAAGTTGGGAATAAAAAAGCGCACCGAGCGTTCGAGTAATTTATCTTTTAACTGAGGATCGTTCTCAACATCGGAGCGTTTTTCCTGATCATGTAGGATGAACATTTTGTCTTGATCGCCCGACTCTGGTATTGGCGCGACTAATTTTAAGAGATCGCTTTCCCAATTATCAGTTACGCTCACCAAAGGAATATCGTTCCCAGAATTATTGGTGACTTGTATCTCAACTTGAA
Source organism: bacterium (assembly GCA_017444165.1). Lineage (GTDB taxonomy): Bacteria > Vulcanimicrobiota > Xenobia > Xenobiales > Xenobiaceae > RGIG3641. The sequence continues at coordinate 3,267 of JAFSXH010000060.1, forward strand.
AGCGAGTTTTAGCTTGAACTGCAAAGGAAGTCAATTGACGTTTTACGCTGATCTTTTTTACACGAATGTAAGGATGAATGATGCTAATTATTAGTGTCGATAAGGATATAGCAATAATAACAAACAACCAACCTGCTTGAGTGTTGGTAGCTGCTAAGAAGAGAAAAAAGATAATGAGCAACATTTTGAAAATATCACTCTTCTGTTTTGTTTTATCGACTTTTACTTTCACTGTAAAGTTTGTTTTGTGGGCAAAATAAAAACTTATAACATTACAAACAATTAGAGCAAATTAGCCCTTTGAAATTCAAAAAACTAATTTGCTCATGACCATGTGTGGTTACAACTTATCTCGCCTCTCCAGAGACGTAGTAAAGCAATTGATCTGATGTGTCCACAGCTTCACGCAGGGCAGTTTCAGCATCGCACTTGCGTCCTAAAGATTTGAACATAGCATCACCGATTACATTGCGAATCGATTCCCAAACTGGGATTCTAGGTTGGAC
>JAFSXH010000061.1 GCA_017444165.1 bacterium
AGTACAAATTTATAAGCAAAATACAGTATGAGTATAGATAAACCGACACTGCGCAATAATTCTAAATCTAAATTTCTAACCATAACCTTTTAAATATTAACAAAAAAATAGGCCCCAGAGTTATTACAACTCTGCAAGCCTTTAGAAAATTACTCAATTAGTAATTGTATCTATCATCGTTATTGTTATACGCATCATTGCCAGCATAATTATTAATCATGGTACCCATGAATATGCCGTTCTGTCTAACATATTGACCATAAAGGTGTGAAGAAGCCAGCATACCTACAGTTGAAGCAAAAGCTGTACCAATGATAGGTATAAAGCCGCCAACAAAACTGAGGACGAAATTTATGAGAAATGCAACTAAGATAATAGATATATAGGAGCCTGTGTTGCGTATTATTATAGAAAATATTTTGTTGAATCCAAACATAAAGCCCCAACTGTGATCATCGGTAGCGTGAATCATAACTGCAGGGGAGATCGCCATAAGTAAAAATAACATGAGGAGACCGATGATTATTCCCATCAAAATGCCACCCATAGCCACAACGCCGCTGTTGGAATCACCACCAAGGAACAGTATCACACCAGAAATGACCATTATCATCAAAAATGGCAACATATAAAGCAAAATTCCCACGCCGACACGCAACCCATCTATAAACATATTGCCATAATCAAACTCAGGAAGTGTTTCATCACCATTAGAGACATTGCGCAAAACTTTTAAACAATATCCTGTAGCTATAGGCGAAGTTATCACAAAAAGCATAAGCACTGCCAAAATAAGCACTTTGACTGGCCAATTTTTATCATTAAATATGAAACTGAGAGATCTCATATAATCCATTTTAATATTCCTCCTTATTGTTTCTGTCTTTCCACGTTCGTTTTTTATAGGAGTGCAACAGCCACTCCATTAGGTTTGCAGGTTGTCTATCGTCAGTGGAAGACTCTTTTAATTTAGTTAAAAAAGCCCATTTGTTTAAAATAATCTTTCTTGCCATATATATTAGAACCTAAAGCGTAGCAATAGGAAACCATAGCGTATTGACTAGTAAACATTACACCGAAGAGCAACAAAAGGATACCCATGCTTCCAATTCCATTCCAGATGCACCACAAGAAGACCCAACCTATAAACCAACCGAGATCTTCACTCGCAATAGAGATCATCTTACCAATGTCAAATAAAGAATCTTGTTCACTTTTCACAGTGAAATAAATGTACAACATAGGAGTAACAGGCAGGATGATGAGCTGGGCAATATTGCCGACAAAAGGTATATTTTTCCAAGCACAAAAAATTATTATTGCGATCAGGGGCAAACAGAAGACAAAGCTAATGCAAGCAAGTTTTAACCCCTCTAACCAATAGTCGGTAAATTTCTCGAACGGATCAGGCAAGTCTACCTCGTTTGGTCCGAACTTAGTGGCTCGTCTGCATATATCCAAATAGTATCCAGTAGGTGCAAATATTGTAAAAGAAAGTACTACCAAACGCCAAAGGACTCCCCAAGCGTTATCATGAGAAAAAAACCACTTCAGATCCCTAGTAAAATCCGTCATTGTCTGCACAATTCCCTTTCCGCATTTGATTGGTATTCTATTAAAAAATTCACACTAAAACAAGAGCGTGAACTCTAATTGTCAATTATTTCAAAATATTGTTGGCAGACTTTGTTTATTATTTCTATTCTGTCCGCAAGTTCTGGATTGACAAATACATAAAAACGCCACAAATTGCGATGTTTTTCTTGCATAACCTGCACTTCTGGCAAGTTTAGAACGCTCAAATTACACATATTATCTTTACCAATTTTAACCGAGACCTCTGCCTCTTTTAGCTGCATCTTCTCTGATGGACAGTAGATTATGAGATCTCCCTCAGCAAAATTTAAAATCTCGGTCAGTTCCTTTTCTGCTTTCTGGCGCAACTGAGGATTTTTATGATATTTATTGACTAATTCTAATTCTTTTCTTTGGCCGATCTCTTTGGTTAAAAAATAAGCTCTTTTGTAAATATGTCGAACTTCCAAATATTTGAGGAGCTTTTGAATAATTCCATCTTGAAGATTAAATTCTATATAAGCTAAGAGTTTTTCATCTCCCATGGAGAGTAAATCTTGCAAACTTAAACCTAGATCTAGAGCTCTTTCTATAATCTTAGAGATCATAGCTCCAGAAGCCGTTTTGGTGTGGTGAAAAAAAACTCTCTCCGTCAGAAAATAACGCAAACGCAATAAGTTTATGATCTCTGAAATTACATCTTCGCGCATGAAGCCAGACCTTTGGCAATCTAAGTAGATGTGGCCCTCATCAAGACGAAAAGTGCGAAAAATGCGTTCATCGTATTTCTGGACTAGACCGCAAAAAAAAGCATCTCTAGCTAGATAATCTAAAAGATCAGCACAGAAAGTTCCAGAGATCAGCTCTTCAATCCAGCTATATTGAGATTGACCGCACAGTACTTTAAAAACTGGATCAGCTAGATCGTACTTTTGTAGAACGGTCGCTAATTCATTATCGCCGTAAAAAAAATAACAAAAGCGTTCGGGACTATCGTGACGAGAAAAGATGCGCCTCTCATCCTCAATAGTGTGTCCAAAGGGCATGTGACCTATGTCGTGCAAAAGGGCAGAGGCCCCTGCGATCAGCAATTCCCTATCAGTAAACTTAGCTCCGAACTCTTGCAAAATCTGGATAAGTTTGTGAGCCAGATGATACGTTCCAAGACTGTGCTCGAACCTTGTGTGCAGAGCTCCTAAATAAACAAAATAAGCCGTCCCGAGCTGTTTAATTTTGCGCAGACGCTGTACAGGAGCGGTGTCCAAAATTTCCACCAACTCGTTGGGCAAAAAAATATCTCCGTGAACTGGATCTCTAAAGGTCTTCAGAGTCTATTCCTCGTCTCCATCCTCTTCGCTCAGTTCTTCCGAAAATACAGATACTTCGCGAATCATACAATCCAACTGGGCCGCTCCAATCTGGCTGACAGGACAAGCAGCTTGAAGAACTACATACTCACAATCTTCGCCTTGGCTCAACATTAAACGACTGTATATAAAATCTCGATCACAAAAGCGCAATAATTCAGCAGGATCTATATCCTCATCCATAGGGCCAATCTCAGATTCTACTACCACAGCTTCTGATTCGTGATACATGCTATCATCAATATCGATCATAAACACATCGACTTCAGGCTGATCATTAGGATATATCCTAAAGAGAGACTCTTCAGGAATCCACTCGGCTTCCATATGTTCACCATGATACTTGGCATAAACGAGCAATTCATCAATTAAATTATTGAGAAATTCAGGTGCTTCCTCTTCAATTGCTTCAGCATTATTGGTATTTTCGGGATCGGACATATCCTGCTCCTAAACGAGATCTAAAAGTTTGGCCCCCGCCCTTCTATTTGTAAAAATGCAATACCTTCACAGCAATTTACAATTTTTTTTTCGATATACGATAAACTAGCCCTTTGCTAAGCCATCACTTCCATTTTAACAAAAAAAACAGACAGCCTGTGTTGACTGTCTGGAAAACTATAGAGTTTTTCACTGCATCACCCATCCCACTTTTCTCCCCTGCAGAACCTGGAAAAAGTGACGAACAGTGAAATTACTTCTTAATTTGCGGAGCGTAATCGTTATCCGCGGTCAACTTAACTGGAGTCTCGGTTATATCACCAATGTTACCGAAGTGAAGGTCGGTCATCTCTTCTAACTGACTCTGAGGGATCTGATAAATCTCAAACTGACCAGGCCTGAAGGCCTTGAAGAGACCCAAACTCTTATCACCGTTGATTATATCTTCCTGAGAGAGCACGAAGGAGGCACTTCTGAGTTCGCCAGTCTTCTCATCAGCCCAAACTACAGTCTTAAAGAACTTCATAGGAATCTGGGCAGGCTCTTGCATACGACCATTATTGGTGAACTTAGGGTCGTTATCGGAGAAGATAGGACCAGTTATAACTGTGTATCTCTCTCTGCCACTTACAGCACTGTCTAAAACGTGATCTTCAAGATTTAACCACTCTTGTTGATTGAGGTCAGCGTGCTGCAAAGTAGCATTGCAATAACTGAAGGTATCTAAACTGGCTTTTCGAGGATCATCACCCCAACAAGGGTCTAAACGGCGAACCATGTGACCTTTGTCAATATCGTTGTTAGAGTAAGCTTCATTGCCCAACTGCTGGTCGCGGGGAATACGGCCATCTATCTGCCAACTTCCATCGCGCGGGACATCCACGTGAGTCTTTCCATCGACATTGCAGATGGTGTAGAAGCACTGTTTGCGCTCCTTGTTCATCACTACGGAGAAGTTCGTATAAGTGAGTTCTATCTCACCTGGTTTGTCTAAACGAGTCGCAACCTTATCTCTAATCGAATCACCTAAAGTTGGCAAAGGCAACTCTGTGCCTAAGAAAGATTTATCATAACCAGGGCGATTGGGGTACATATTGACCTCGCCAGGCTGAACTCTACCAACCTCACCACCACGCTGAGGACCACGAGGACCGCCTGTTTTAGGATGACCATGGTTGCCGCCATGACGCTTCTTATGAGCCATAAAAAGTTTGCCTGCATCAGAGAAAGCCTTCTCCTGGGCAAAATCTTTAGAATCATCAGGTACGTATACATCCTGACTACTACCCTCAAAACCTTCGGGACGTATTACAGAACTGTCTCCTGTCTGAAAATTACTATATATTGAGCTTCCAGAAATACTACCGATCCCCATATCTTTGCTCCACCAATTTCTCTCTAACGGATTCCTCCGCCGCTAGTATATTAATTCAAATATAAAAAAAGATGTTTTAAATTTGTGAACAAATTACTAATTCACTATAAAATATCTTCTAAAATGGGGAGATAAAAAATAATAATTAATGGATGACACAATGCATAATAGTATGCTTACAACCTTTTTGGAAATTAGCAATTATCAATTAGCAATTATCAATTAACAATTAGGAATTAGCAATTAGAAATTAGAATGAATTAATTATTTCTTCCCCAGAATAGTTGCACATTGCTAATTGCCAATTGATAATTAAAACTGCTCTGCGCAAACACGACGTATTAGGATTACAACGTAAAAATGCAAAAAACACATATGTCATGGCAAAAGAGTTGTAAACTGCTGTTTATGGTAATGTTTAGTTGTAATGAAGAAGAGCGGATTTTAGCAGGAATAGGCAATATTAATTAAATATAGCGAGTTATGAATTTTTCAAAGTTTTTGTGCACAGTTTTTTTAACTTGTTCTCTGTTGGGAGTTGCTCAGGCGGATACTACGTGGCGCGAAGTTGTGGGGACAGATCGCACTCATGTTGTTTCATATGGTGAAAATCTTTACTCTATTGCCCAGAAATACGGTCTGGCCATTGAACATCTGGCTTTTGCCAATCATCGTGATCCTAACAATATCAACGTATCGGTGGGAACATCTTTAATTATTCCTGGTCGTCGTGTTTTGCCTAAAAATCCTCCTACTAACGGATTGGTAGTCAATTTGCCAGAGCGCGGTGTCTATCTTTTTAGGGACAATCATTTTGAAAAATTTTACCCTGTAGCTATCGGCCAAAGTGGACGCTTCCAAACGCCTATGGGAAACTTTACCATAGTATCCCGCACTAAAGATCCCACTTGGTTCCCACCAGAATGGGCCAATATGGGAGAAGAGCCTGTGCCGGCAGGGCCTAACAATCCTTTGGGAGATCGCTGGATAGGTTTGAGTGCGCCGGGTGTAGGTTTGCACTCTACCACCAGCCCTATGTCTATAGGACAGGCTGTCTCCCATGGATGTATGCGCATGTATCCTAGTTCTGTGCATGAACTCTTCGATAAAGTTGTTGTCGGTTGGCCCGTACGCATCGAATACGAGACTGCTAAGGCGGGCTATAATTATAAAGATGGAAGATACTATGTCGTCAGTTTTCCTGATGTTTATGGCCTCGCTCCAACTAAGAGTTCTATGAATAAAACTTTGGAAGAAGTCGGTTTAAGTGTGGATGATAAAGACCTGAACTATTTAGCTTCTTCCGATGGCGTAACCAAAGAAATAGAAATAGCTGGTGTGAATATTGTAGTAGGCAAAGAAAAGCTCAATTCTTGGCCGATAGATCCTATGATGATCGAAGGGGCAATTTGGGCTTCTCCCAAAGTGGCTTCCGCTATAGGTTTAGATGTCAGTTGGGATAACGTGGAACAAGCAGTAAAAGTAGGGCGCAACAAAACGATCTTATATTACCCTATAAATGCCGATTTCGTTATTGATTCTCGCAATATACCTTTGGGATATACGGCTGATGTCGCTGGCTATGCACGCAAGATTGACGGAAAGACCATTATTCCTCTGCGTTCAGTATTAACTACCTTCGGTGTGCCTAACAGTTGGGATGGAGCTAACAGAACTTTGACTATTTCAACTTTACCTAGGTTTAAATCTGGCAAAAAGGTTGAAAAAATTCAACAAGTTGAAACGGATAAAGAAACTGATGAGACACAAATAAAGAATGAAACCGAGACAACCGAAGAGAGTGAAGTATTGGTTATTCCCGCTCCTATAGATTTAGAAGCTATTGAAAAATAAGGTAAATATTAAGATAAAAGGAATTTTTTGTGTTCACACTTCGAGAATTAAAATCTGAATTTTTGAATGTAATACCTGGTGGTAAATTTCTCATAGAACTTTACTATAAGTATAAGTATTCTAAATTACAGAAGCACATTCAGAGTGAAGTTTTACAGTATTTAACAGGTGCTGGAGCAGATAAGGATATTCTCGAACTCGAACCTTTTTTCAGAAAACATTACTTCGATAAGGAACATTACTTTAATATGATTCCTTATGAGTGGGTTGGAGAATTTGCTGAAGAAGATATAGAAGTTCATTTCGATAATAAAAAGAGGCTTTATTATGTATATTGGCGTGGCAAGAAGATGTACTGGAAACGGGGTATCAGACCGCTAATTATACAAAAGTGCGCGAATGTTCTATTTATAGAACAAGACGATCGCTCTCCTCATAAATATGTTCTCACTGATACACTAAAAGGGGCTGTCATTGCCGATCTAGGCGGTGCTGAGGGGTGCTTTACGCTGGATGTTATAGAGCAGATCGAACACGCCTACATCTTTGAGTGTGACGAAAAATGGATAGAAGCTCTGGAAGCTACTTTTGAACCGTACAAAGAGAAAGTTACTATCATCAAAAAGTTTGTCGGTAAAGATGTAAATGAAAATTGCACTACTTTAGACGAATATTTTAGCGATAAGAAATTAGATTACTTAAAAGCCGATATTGAAGGAGCTGAAGTAGATATGCTTTGGGGCGGTATTGAAACTATGAAGCATAAAGTTCGTGAAGCCAATATCTGTCTTTATCATACACCAACCGATGAGAGTAATATAATTGATTTTTTGACCAAATGTGACTATTTATGTCAAGTAACTGATGGTTATATATTTTTGTATGATGAGCAAGTTGAACCACGCAACTGGTTTCGTCGCGGTGTAGTTTTAGGAAAAAGGCTGTAAAAATTGAGGAAAGTCTATGATTAAGAATCTTTGTTTTGTATCTCTGGTGTTAATTTTGTTGTTCTCAGCTTGTACCACTGCTACTCCTGATGGTCCCAATATGGGAAACTTAATTCCTGGGGTAGGTATTAAAGAAGTACAACTCTTTGATACGAAAAGTGATGTCGAAAAGAAATTAGGCAAGCCTAAAAGCTACACGACTAACCCATTTAATAAAAGCAACACGATAGCCCAATATCCAGAGAAGGGTTTAGAAATATCTTATCTGGATGATGCTGTGGGCAGCATTGTACTTTACAGTTCAGGACGAAAAGATGGAATAGATTGGCTAGCCTATGAAGGTTCTACTAACGAAGGAATTTGGCCTCAGTCAAACCTCAAGACGATCAAAAGCAAATTGGGACAACCATTAAAAGAGTTGCCCCAAGCCGTGATCTATCCTGGATTGTGGATACGCTTAGACAAAGATGGCCAAGTAGAAAGTTTCAGCATTAGCATTGAAAAAGTAAACTGAGATTTAGTTCTGCATTAGGTTAGCAAGCTATTGGTGTTCCATGTTTTTTAAGGTCTCGATGGCCGCTTTGTGATTTTTTGTAGCGGCCTTCTGGAGCCATTTGATGCCTTCGGCTCTATTTTTACTTACACCATAGCCGTTTATGTAAGCTATACCTACATCATATTGGGCATTAGTGAAACCTTGTTCGGCGGCTTTCAACCACCAACGGAAACCTTCAGCCTCATCCTTTGCGGTTCCCTCACCGTTTTTATAAAGAAATCCCAATTGATATTGAGCCTCCGCATGGCCTTTATTCGCGGAAATTCGATACCACTTGAAGGCCTCTTCATAGTTGCGGTTGCGTGCCATTCCACAGCCAGAAAAATAGCATTCTGCTATATTGAAAGCACTTGAAGGAGTTACATATCCGTTCTTAGCCGCCTCTTTATACCACTTGAGGGCTGAAAATCTGTCCATATCTACGCCCAATCCATAGTAATAAATATCGGCCAAATTACATTGAGCTTTAGCTACTCCGCTCTCAGCTTGCTCCTTTATTTGAACTATCTCCTGAGAAGAATAAATTACATCAGCCTCAGTTAAATCATTAAAGCTGAATAAACTCAATGAGGTCAATAAGCATAAACTGAGGATCGTATTTTTATAAAAATGTCTGTACATATCTCTACCTCTTGCTTGTCTCGTAAACTTTATATTTATTTTAGCTATGCCTAAAGTTTTGTCCTTTTGAGCTAGTCTCACAGAGCACAACCGCCAAACACAACATATCAGGCTTGCAACGTAAACTTACAGTCAGAATAAACTTAAACTAGAACTGTACAAACTGTCTTAGAGGAGACAGTCAGTTTTTTCGTTCCAGCCCCTGCGAGTGAAACGAGCAACCACGAAAAAAGCTGACGCTCCAGAAACTATCAAAACGAAATACAACGAGAATGAAGATCTGATCCAAACTGCAGAAACATTGAAATTGAAAAGCAGTTTAGACTTTTTGGTGAGCCGACATCTCGAAGCGCAACGGAGTAAAGCGAAGAGCGGAGGCTCAACAAAAATGTCTAAACTGCCTAACACAAACACAACATATCAGACTTACAACGTAAAAACGAAAAATGGTTACAACGCAAATCCATAGTAAAAAAAATGCTAATTTTTTGCCAAACAGTTATATTCAAGTGCTTTTTGTGTTAGAATGCAAAAAACAATCTCATTATCCTAGAGGTGTATCGTGGACAGCATGATCAACGGTTGGCAGCCAGTACAGAGTGACAGACCCAATGTAAGCGTGTTTGAACGTCAATCTACCCACAGTCAAGCCGTAATAGAACACAATGATGACGGCACAGTCTCCGCTTCTTCCAAAAATGGCCGCTTCGGTTTAGGTACTGAAGTTGAAGCCGATTACTACACTCCCGCTCCTTCTGATGAGAAGATTTTAGATGACATGGATCAGTTGGCCTTCCCGCCTAAGTACGCTGGCTGGAAACCCGCCAAACCCAATGGTCCCCAGTTAGGCAACGTCAGAACTTACGAAGGTCGCGAGACGAGCGGACTCATTAAGAGTAAAGTTCAAGTCCAAATCTCTCAAGAGGGCGACAAGACCCATTACGCTGGTAAGGTTGGTCGTTTTGGCACTCAGTTTGAAGGAACTCTCTATGCCAAGGCCAGTGATGCCGAGATCTTGCAGCGTCTCTCCCGCAATGATAAGTTGCCTCAAAATCCAGTCTAAGAACAGAGCTTTTTGAACGTAAAAATAGAGTGCAAAGACAAAGATTTGCACTCTATTTTTTTTATCTCAATCCGCCATTTGCAAACTCACCTCATTGGCGAGGAAATGGTGTATAATTTATCTTTGTGTGTTTAGTAAAGTGAGTAAACCAATATTTAGTCAATTTTGCTAAATGGATCAAATAGTTATAGATCTCTTTGCCATTAAATTTGCTGTTGCCTTTTTGACGATCTCTGAATATAAAGGGAACCTCTGTCACCGTCTTGTAGTTGCCTTTAACTAACACTTCTAAGTTAATTTTGAAACCGATAGGATCCAACCGTGGGGCAACCTCTTGGAAAACACTGCGTTTCATGAGCATGTAACCACTAGTAACGTCATTTACAGGACAGATGAGCCAGCCCATAACCACCGCCGCTAAAGAGGTTATCCTTCTAAACCAGGGCCAATTTTCCACGCCACCGCCTTTAATGTAGCGACTGCCCATAGCTATATCAGCTCCTCCATGGGTTATGGAGTAAATCATATCAGGCAGAATGGCAGTGTCGTGAGAGAGATCGGCATCAATAACGCCCAAAATTTCCCCTGTACTCTCTTCCCAACCCCTAATAACCGCTGAAGATAATCCTAATTTTCCTTCACGTTTTATAACCCTTACGTTATAGCGTTTATCTAAAGACTCTGCATATTGAGCAGTTCCATCAGGAGAGTTATCATCGACAACGATTATCTCTGTTTCCATTCCTGCAGAGTGTGTACAGTTAAAGATCTTCTCTGCAAGCACACCTATATTTTCTTTTTCGTTGTAAGTAGGTATTACTATAGATAAAAGTGGAGCCATTTCTAAATCCATACAACTTTCTCAGATTTCAAACAAATGTCCGCAATTACTGGCAAAGAAACTAAATCACCTATGATCACGTCTCCCATCACCCGCAAAGTTTGAGCAGATTTTTCACAAACTTTTATGGAAGTTCCACGTTTTTGCAAGAATTTGATCTGCTTTATCACAGGAGAATTTTCACAACACAAAATTACTGCTCTGTGCATAAAAATTACATACTGGGGAACGTGTTTGCTCTCTGCAAGGGAAGCTAGAAACTCTGCCAACAGACTTTGACCTAGATTATCTCCGTGTCCTATATACTCTTTGGTGACGATGACGGCAATTTTTTCTAATCTATTTTCGCTATCAACACGCTGAGGTCTAGCCTGAGCTTTACCTCTAAAATCGCACTTAAGATTGATGAGACTGCAAAACACATCGCACCCCATAAAATCCAAGTCGGAATCGCAAAGGAAAGTAAACTTCTTAGAATTGCAGAAATCATCGGACATCGACTTATTTTTTCAATTGGCAAAAAAAAATCCCTCCGTTAGCAAGGAAATTGAAAATAGAAGGGGCTTTTTTTTTAGTGCGGTATTAAATAGGTATGGGTTCAGAAAAAGCAATTGCAAAATTTAAGCATATAATCGGTGGTTTTCGTTGGAGGATTGCCGTTCTCTCTATATCTTTGTACGTATTTTTCTCAATATTTATAGCTATGGCAGTTTCGAGCTCCACATTTAAACGCGGCGACAGCGAATTAAATAATTTGCTCAGTCAAACTTTGAATAGTTTTGCTTATAACAACACTGCAGAGTTTGAAAAGATGGTTAAGTTAGCCAAATCGTTTACTAGCGAGGAATTATTTAGCAAATATGTTAAAGATGGACCCAATGAAGTCTTTGCCAAAACGGATGAAAAAAATTTAGAGCGTCTCAGTGCCTATCTCATGATCGAGTTGGGCGGTTTGGATGAAGATATTCTCTTATCCACAGATAAAGATGGTCAAGTTTATTTTTGTGTGGAGAGAAAGAGTACCGAAGACAGTTCGACCTTAGCAGATAATAAAGATATCGAAGAACACGTCAATGACACTAAAAAAGCTATTGTTGAAAGCAACAATCAAGGTAAAAATTCTTATACCATCAACCCATCATTTTTAAAACCTGTTTGGGAACGAGAGGAAAGTTCTACAGGTTATATTCGTTTAACTAACGATGGCCCCATATTCTTTGCCGTAGCTGTTCCCTGGGATAAAGACAATAGTCAAAAGGGAGCCTTAATCTTAGGCAAACGTATAGATAACCGCTGTTTGGTGAATTGGACACAAGGTATGCCAGCTGGTATAATCATGGTCACGTCAGGACAAGATATACTCAATTCTTACGACAAGCGCACAGCTACATCTCCCACTCCGACCATGGAATCATCTTTAGACAAACTCAATAAGAGCTACAATTGGCAAGAAGCCGTCCCTAAGCCTAGCAAAAAAGAAGGAGTATTTATCAAAGCGAAAGAGGTCGAGTTGGCGGGCAAGAAGTGGAAGGCCCTCAGTGCAGAGTTATTTACGGGCGGAAAACGAGATAATATCGGCTTTGTAGTCTTTTTAGCCGATATGGATAACTTAGATAATGAAGTGAGCCAAAACCGCGCTATCATGGCTTGGGGTGTATTTATAAGTGCTGTCTTGCAATTTTTAGCTATCTACTTCCTGTCACCTTGGTGCTTAAAATTTGCTCACCAACATTTCGATTAATTTTCTTTGTTATTTTTATCACCATCTTCATTTTTATCTTTACCTTCCAGCCTTTTTAACAATTCAGCTATAGATTGGGATTGCTCACGGTATTTATGTACCATGCCTTTGAGAGCCTCTTGGGTATCTTCATTGCTGGTAATACAGTGGAGGTCTTCAGCGATCTGGGCGTATTCGTCTAGTTTGTGAGCCGCTTTGTGCAATTTTTGTAATTGTTGGGGCGTGCCCTCAATGGTCTTCTTTTCTACCATCGCGGCTAAATTTTTGAAACGATCCGTTTCAGCTACAGCCAAACTAGCTAATTTATTTATAGTATCGCCGTAAGAATCAACTTTGTTGTCAAAATCGACTGCTTTATCTTTAAATGATCTGCTCAAATTTTGCAACTTTTCTTGGGTCTGTGAAAGCTGGATATTGGTGCGGGCTAGTTGTTCCTCCAGCAGATCGGCTTTAGACATAACTTTTTGCCCAATATCATGAACATAATCCTGAGAATCTTGACTTAATATGCGCAATTCATTGCTGTAAAAACGAGCATTGGCAACGGTATCTATGAGCGACCTTTTAAAACTATCGTTGCTGATTATCTGCGAAAGATCTCTTAAGTTACTGCTCATACTGCGAATGGATTCCAAGCCATCTTTACTAAAACTAGATAATCCCAAACTATCCCCACCTACACCGTGCAGACGAATTTTTTCACCATTGCGCAAGGACCGCTTAGAAACACCTGGTGTGATCTCTAACCAACGTACAGAGTTAGATTCTTCCACAATAGTAGCACTGCTATCTTCAGGTATAGAGACGTTATGATCTGTAGTGATATTTATAATTAAATGAGCATCTTTCCCAAATTTTTCACGATCCTCATCTGTACAAAAATCTATGCTTTTAATATCACCAATGTTTACACCAGCCATCTTAACGGGTGTCTTCTCATCTACTCCCGGTGCATTGACGAAGACTAAATAATATTCACCTGAAAATATACTATCGCGAGTTTGGCGACTAGAAGCGAAGAAGAACAGAGCAAAGATAGCTAAAACAACTAAAGCTCCATAAATAGTCTCTCTCTTCAAAATATCTACCCTCGCTTCTAATTAATTTTCAGGATGAGTCTTAGCCTCTCTCCAGGATCTTTCCACCAGAGCTTTTATACTATCTCTAATATCCTCTTGAGTAGCTCCCTTTTCTAAATGGGCTAAAAATTCAATGTTGCCCGCAGGTCCCTTTATAGGAGAAAAATCCCAATTAATAATATGCAACTGATTATCCTGACAAAAGTTGACAAACTTGTTTAAGACCATCTCATGGACTAAAGGATCATGAACTACACCGCCTTTTATATTTTGCGGACCAGCCTCAAACTGTGGCTTTATTAAGGTGACGACCTGGCCGTGTGGATCCAATATAGAATTAACGGCTGGCAAGACTAACTCTAAAGATATAAAGGAGAGATCTATACTGACTAAATCTGGCAAAGGATCGAATTGCTCGGGTGTAAGGTAACGAGCGTTTGTGCGATCCATGACGATCACTCGCTCATCCTCGCGCAACTTGTAATCTAAAAGACCGTAACCTACATCTATGGCGTAAACCTTGCTGGCCCCTGCTTTCAACAGACAATCAGTAAAACCACCAGTAGAAGCTCCCAGGTCGGCCACAACTTTGTCTTTGACATCTATGTTGAAGACTTTGAGAGCCTTTTCCAACTTGAAGCCGCCGCGACTAGCAAAGGGCAGGCCGCGTCCCTTAATAGTGATCTCCACTTGGGGATCGACCATAAAGCCAGCTTTATCGCGCCTCACTCCATCGATAAAGACTTGACCGCTCATCAACAGGGATTTAGCTTTCTCCCTGGTGGGAGCCAAAGCGCGTTCTACCAAAAGGAGATCTAGGCGAACTTTATTGGCTTTCATAAACTGTTCGCCTCACTTGCGCAAGTATTGGTCGCCGTACTTACAGATACCATCGGCTAACCCCTGAGCAATACGCAACCTATACTCTTCAGTGCCTAATAACTTAGCTTCATTGCTATTGGTCAAAAAAGCGGTCTCTACCAGAACTGCGGGCATGTTTGTATGAACTAAAACGTAGAAACGATCCTGTTGAATACCTCTATCCATGCGTCCGGTAGCATTTAAAAGACTAGGATGGATACTTTGGGCTAAAACGCGATCACCGCGCTTATAAACGTGCAGTGACGTTCCTTCAGCGGCTGTATTGGCGGCGGCGTTACAGTGAACACTGACAAATATATCTGTATTGTTGCGATTGCCAACCTGCGCTCTGGCATCTAACTCCTCCGTATTGGAAGAACCAGCGTAAGTTACATCTCGATCTGTTTCGCGAGTTAAAATTACGGTCCAACCACGCTGACGCAAAATATTGGCTAATTTCAAACAAACATCCAAAGTGACATTCTTCTCCATATGGCCGTAAGCGTGGCTCAAGCAACCAGAATCGGAACCGCCGTGACCTGGATCTATACAGATCGTCTTGCCTGTACCGCGCATAAATGGAACTCCCACCGTAGCCCCTTCACCGCGAACAGCCGTCATATTGGGATCGATAATCTGATCAGAGATATTTATCACTAAACAATTATCGTTAATGCCACTGCCGACATTGACAGCTACACAATCTTTAAGATCGAAGACCAAGCGCGTAATAGGGACGGGAGAGGCGGCGTACTGTGATATGCGCACTCGCTCCACTAAATTGCCACTCACCGATTTAGAAACTTTATTTTCGTGGAAGACGACCCTCTTCAAATCTACGATGAAGCGATTTTGCCCTTCAGTTAAACGCCTCCACTCGTATTGGACGGGACCACTGAAATATAAGACTACAGAGCTGGTGTTCTTGCCATTTTTGTTATTCACACCGATATCGTAATTGAGAACCTTTTCCTGTACGTACTTTGTAGCCGTTCCAACTTTGGGCAAGTTGAGAGCAAAATTAAAATTCTGTCCCGTAGTATTTACTGGCGGCGTGACACCTATATCGAGAGTAGTGGGTATAACGACACGGGTAATGGCTGGAGCTAAAGAAAATTGTCCCATACGAATATCGCCCATCTCAGGGTGATTAATATTTAAACTAGTGGAATCTAAAACACCACCGTAAAAATCAATTACATAACGATTAGGTTGAGAGAGTCGAAAAGTTTTATACGAAACTGGATAGGTAGAACGCACATTCAAATTTAAATTTCTTCCCGTACCTTCCAAGCGAATAG
>JAFSXH010000062.1 GCA_017444165.1 bacterium
AATGAAGACCTGGCCAAAACTGCAGAAACATTGACATTGAAAAGCAGTTTCGACTTTTTGGTGAGCCGACATCTCGGAGCGCAACGAAGTGAAGCGAAGAGCGGAGGCTCAACAAAAATATCTAAACTGCCCAACACAAACGCAACATATCAGGCTTACAACACAAAAAAAACAATCCTAAACGAAGTTTGGCCTTTTGCGGTGAACCGACCTCTCGCAGAGCGGGAGGAGAACCCAAAAGGCCAAACTTCGAGCACAACCTACAAGGCTCAATGCGTCAGCGGCACACCAGCCCAAATTCGTTGAATGTCTATAAATGTTACAAAGATCATCAACGCCAAGAGCAGATACAAACCGATCTGATGTATCCAGGCCTCTTTGCGAGGATCGATCTCTTTGCCCCTAACTGCACCGATGAGAAGCACTAAGAAACGCGCACCATCTAAGGCAGGGAAAGGAATAACATTAAAAGCTCCCACTGCGGCATCAATCAAAGCAACAATATACAAGAACTTCCCTAAACCATCGTTAGAAAGTTCGAAGATCATCTGCATGATACCTAAAGGCCCAGACATAGAAGACTTGACGATCTCAGGACTGAGAACTTTATTGACGATCTGTTCAACGATAATTATGGGTGAAATAATTAGACGACCGATCAGAACGAAAGAGTGCTTAAAGGTCAATCCAAAAGTTACAGGTTCAAAACTTATGCCCAATTCAGCCACACTGGCGGGTTTATCAGCAATATCTATGGAGACAGCCTCTTCACCACGAGCAACTTCAAATAGTAAATGCTCCTTGCTAGTCTGCAACTTAGTTAAGATATCTTGCAGAGAACCTTCGTTAAAGATTCGCGCACCATTTACAAAGAAGATCACATCACCAGAGCGCAAACCTTCTTTTTCGGCAATACTGCCAGCAGTGACATTTTGGATCTCGTTAGTGGTAGTGTTATTAAAACTGAACTCGGTCACTTGAGCGGGCATAATACCGATCTTGCCCTGAGGGACGAAAGAATCAGCAAAATGTTCTAAAGTTACCGTGCGTCCGTCTTTAGTGGAGAAATTGATCTTGAGTTTTTCAATTTTTCCAGTTTTGGCTTTTTCTCCATTGACAATATTTTGTAAAACCTCTTGGAAATTCTTCAGGTTAGAAACCTCTTGTCCATTGACGGCTGTAATTATATCATCCTTTTTGAAAGTCTCTGCCACAGCCTCGCTACTACCAAAAGCGTTGAGGTTAGTAACTTTGGGTAAACCACTCTCGTCTTCCCCAAAAGAGATTCCCGCCATCATAAAACTAGGAGTGATCCCAATATCGAGCTTCTCACTGCCGCGAGCGATCCCTAAAGTGATCTTTTCATTAGGATGGCGACCGATAATCTGGATCATCTCCGTACCTGAGACGATAGGTTCATTATCGATAGTCTCGATCTTATCACCATATTTTAAACCAGATACAGCAGCTGGAGTGTTGTCAAAAACTTTCATAACTATGGGTAGGCTATTGGGACTGAGATTGACTAAACCGTAACTAGCTCCAATGATCCAAAAAAGGATCAGGGCGGAGATAAAGTTCATAGTCACGCCACCCATAATGACAGCCATACGCGCCCAGGTGCTCTTATCGTTAAAATTGCCTTCTAACTCTCGTATGGAAGTATATTGGCGCACTGGCAAATAGCGGATATGCTCAAGAACAGAGCGGAAATTTTTCTCATCCTCTGCAGAAATGCTGTTCTCCCCACTATACTTTTCTTCTAGCTTCTGAACAATCTCTTGAGGAGTCCCTGGAAGCATTCCTTCATCTACATAACTTTCAACCTTCTTAAATTCGCTCTCCTCATCATCATTCTCGGGATCCTCTCCGAGCATCATTACATAACCGCCCAGCGGAAAAAGACAAACACTAAATTCCGTTCCGTGATAATAAAAAGAGAATAGACGCGGCCCAAACCCCAAAGCAAAACGAGGGCAACGAATCCCCACCCGTCTAGCCATCATAAAGTGACCCAATTCATGGATCGCTATAATAAATCCAAAGGCTACACATACGGCTATAACACTAGGTATATTGTGGATAATCCACTGAATAATTGCCAAAACTCTCCTCCTCAGTTTAATTCATAATTCTTAAGGCGCAATTATAATTTACAATTTAAGAAACTCTCTGCACTGGCCCTAGTCTCAATGTCCACCGCTTCAAGATCTTGCAAAGTTGGATTAACAATAACCTTATGAACATCCATACAGTGGCGAATCGTTGCCGGTATGTCTGCAAAAGTGATCCTGTCTTGCAAGAAGTTAGCTACAGCAATTTCATTAGCGGCATTGACTACACAGGGCATACTTCCCCCGATCTTTCCCGCTTCAAAAGCGTACCCCAAGCAAGGGAAATCATCCCAACGCGGCTTTTCAAAAGTTAGATTGGTACAGCGATCTAACGTCAAGGTCTCCCAACTGTGCGGCAAACGTTCAGGCCAACCCAAAGCGTACTGAATAGGCGTGCGCATATCGGGCAGGCCCAATTGTGCAAGAACCGATCCATCGACAAATTCAACCATCGAATGGACTATACTCTGTGGATGTACCCAAACTTCGATCTCCCCCATGCTGACCTGAAATAGGTGCATAGCTTCCAAAACTTCGAAACCTTTGTTCATCAGCGTAGAAGAATCTATGGTAATTTTAGCTCCCATACTCCAAGTAGGATGTTGCAAAGCATCGCTGGCCCGCATGTTGGCAAGTTTCTCTTTGGGAGTTTGGCGAAACGGTCCACCTGAAGCTGTCAACAAAATGCGCTTGAGAGACTTTTGGGGTTGCCCCTGCAAACACTGGAAGATAGCCGAATGCTCAGAATCGACAGGCAAGAGAGGCAAACCTTTTTCCTGAGCCAATTTAGTAACGATCTCTCCACCAACTACCAGAGTTTCTTTGTTGGCCAGAGCGATAGTCTTACCAGCTTGCAGAGCAGCTACAGTAGGAAATAGTCCCGCCACACCTACCAGAGCAGAGAGGACAATATCAGCTTGAGGGTAACTTGAGGCTTCAAGAACACCTTCGCGCCCCGCTAAAATCTGTATATCGAGATCCTGCAGAGCCTCTTTAAGCTGAGGATAATATTTTTCATCACCTACGGCCACTACCTGAGGCTTAAACTTTCTAGCTTGTTGAGCCAGCAACTGCCAAGAGCGATTAGCAACTAAAACACAGACTTTAAAGCGATCAGGAAAAGCCTCGACCACATCTAAAGTTTGACGGCCAATAGAGCCAGTCGAGCCTAGAACAGAGATATTTTTCAACACAGATTAACTCCTAAAATTTAAAATCAAAGTAAATATAAAAACGTATACAGAGACAAAAAGATAAGAATCGAAACGATCAAGGACCCCACCATGTCCAGGAATACAGTTACCCGAATCTTTTACTTGAGCATCACGCTTGAGAGAAGACTCGAAGAGATCGCCTGCCTGAGCCACTAAAGAACCACCTAAGGCGACAAAGCTCCACAATAACAGATTGTATGTTCCTCTAAAGTAACCCCAAAGGCCCCCCAAAATTACGGTAAAGAAAACAGCACCCCAAAAGCCCGCCCAAGTTTTGCCTGGACTAACGTGAGGGGCCAATTTGGATTTACCTAAACCTTTGCCTACAAAATAGGCTCCTACGTCGGTAACAACACAGATCAGTACTACGAATATTACCGAGTAAGGATCGATGTAACGCAAATTTACAAGAGTGGCGGGCATAATACCACAATATAAGACACCCATTAGGCTCAAGGCACTATCGGCCAACGCGGAATTATG
>JAFSXH010000063.1 GCA_017444165.1 bacterium
GAAGGCGGTTCTGGTATTTCTTATGCTGAATTTAGCTACACCTTAATTCAAGGTTATGACTTTCTTCATCTCTATCGTACTTATGGCATTGATTTACAACTCTGTGGCGCCGACCAATTCGGTAACTGTACCTCTGGTATTCACCTAATCAAGCGTCTCGAGGATGGCGATGCTGATGTCTGGTCCACTCCACTTATCATCGATCCTGCAACCGGCCGCAAGTTTGGCAAATCAGAAGGGAACGCTATCTGGCTTGCTAATAAAGATAACGGCTCAGGCAACTTTACGCCAATCTTCGATTTTTACCAGTTCTGGCTCAATCAACCAGACGATTCAGTTGAATATCTAATCAAGATTTACACTACCTATGATAAAGAGGAAGTAGATAAGATTTTAGCTGAGCAAAAAGCTCATCCAGAGTCCCGCGTGGCACAAAAAGCCCTTGCTAAAGGCGTAACAGAGGTAGTCCACGGCAAAGAGAACGCAAAGGCCGTAATTAACCTTACTGAAACTCTCTTTAGTACTGATCCTTCCAAATTCGCTACTGATGAAATCAAAGAATTTGCAGCCTATCTTCCAACCGTCAAGAAGGGAACTACTCTAATCGACGCACTTACTGCCAGTGCACTTGCCGAGAGTAAAACTAAAGCCCGTGAGTTTATCAAACAGGGTGCTATCTCTGTTAATGGTACCAAAGTAACAGACGAAGAAGCTGTTATTAAGCAAACTGCCCTGATTAAAAAAGGGAAGAATAAATTCGCCGTCGCTTGTTAATTTCACAACAAAATTAGAATTTGTCAAACCAGG
This sequence comes from bacterium, assembly GCA_017444165.1. Taxonomy (GTDB): domain Bacteria; phylum Vulcanimicrobiota; class Xenobia; order Xenobiales; family Xenobiaceae; genus RGIG3641. The sequence continues at coordinate 808 of JAFSXH010000063.1, forward strand.
GAAATAACCACTACCTAAATTGACTTTTTGAGCATTTTATGCTATAATGTAGTCATTGGGGTTATCCCAAGAGTTTTAGAGTAGATGCTGATATCTACTCGCACCTTAAGGAGGATATGTTATGAAAAGGACTACGGTAATCGCCGTCATTATTCTGATTGTCGCTGCCGCGCTAATCAGTCTTACCCTGTTTGCGAATTCCCAGGCCGAGAGCCCTCAGGTTAAACCAGAGGAGCCGGCCGCTACAGCGCAGCCCAAGCCCAGAGAGTGGATAAATGAAAACACGTACAACTTGTCCATTCTGCTTTCGGAGCACAACTTCTGCCCGACTGATGAACAATCTATCGGTTGCAACACTTTCCTGTACGAGGATGAGAATTACGTTCCCTCTGCTGATACTGACCCAGTCTATTTCGTCTTTCAGAATATCAATACTGATGACGATCTTTCCCTGTACTGGATTTCAGTAGTCAAAAATGGAACCATCTACACTGCAAACCTGAAAACTGGTCCGGCTACCATAAGACTTAGCTATGATGGATCAAGCTTTGCCAACATGCATATCATTAGCTCGGAGCAGCTGCAACAGATTGTGCAGTTTGTGCAGACCTTTGATTATGAAAAAAGCAATCCGTTTGATGGCACTGGACTTGGCGGCCTGATTCAGCGCGCTGAAATCGACCGTAACTTCTTCGGTGAGCCCAACGCTTCCCCGATTGATCTTTTAGGTTCAGAGTATGACGAAAACCTTGGCGAATATCTGTCTGCTGATACCCTGTTCTTCAACACGCCTAAGTTCTTAGCCGATCACGGGTTCTTCCAGACAGAGAATGGATATCACTTCCGCGGTATCTATAATCGAGGCACGATCCGCAGCACCACAACCTGTTACATAGTCATCGAAGACATTCGCAGAATGTACACGACTGACTATGTCCTGACCATCTATCGGAACAAAGTTCCCCACTCCATCTTTATCAAGTCGGAGCGGACTGGACTTCCCGATGAGGAGTATGGCACTCAGATCTGGGATACATCATATGTGTTTACTAAAGAGCAATTCTTTATTTTCACCTCTGTTATCGACAATTATCTTAATCCTATCTCTGGTCCGGCCATCATCAGCTATCAGCTTTCATAATCCTCCCCTGCCCACCATTATGGTGGGCTTTTTTATGCTACAATAGATACATAAATGGAGTAATTATGAAAAAAGTATTGTCTTTTGATGTTGACCAGACCCTAAACATTGCTAAAACACCTATCACGGCTGAAATAGCTGAGCTTCTGACTAAGTGTCTGGATCACTTTGAGGTTTGCCCTATCTCGGGTCAAAAGTTTGACCAATTTTTAATTCAAATTGTTGATCAAATGAAAGATGCCACCCCTGAACAGCTCACGCACTTACATCTGTTTGTGGCCCAAGGCACCCAATATTATCGTTACAATCTCGAAAAAAAGGATTGGGAGCAGGTTTATAATTACCCATTAACAGAGGAACAAGTTGCTAAAATAACTGAGACTATCGAAAAAGCCGCCAAAGAATTAGGGTATTGGGAAGAAGACAAACTCGCCCCAGGCGATGAAATTATCGAAAATCGTATCTCGCAGGTGACCTTCTCTGCTCTTGGCCAGTCTGATGGTAAAGAAGCAAAATATGCCTGGGATCCAGATCACAAAAAGCGCGAAGCGATTGTGGCTCGCTGTAAAGAGCTCTCCCCTGAATTCGAGTACGAAATTGGTGGCACTACTTCTATCAATGCCATCACCCCAGGCATGAATAAAGTTTTTGGCATGACTCATCTGATGGAAGAGTTAAAAGTCGAAAAATCTGATATTCTCTACTTTGGTGACATGACTCAACCAGGCGGTAATGACTACCCTGTTGTACAGATGGGCATCGATACTATCGCCGTGCGAAATCACGAAGACACCGCCTTCGCTTTGCGCGGAATCTTAAATGTGCTATAATTAAGTGGTCGCGAGTGTAGTACAGCGGTCAGTATGCAAGTTTTCCAAACTTGAGATGAGGTTTCGACTACCTCCACTCGCACCAAATAAGAAAAATGAGTGCTTGCACTCAATTTTTTATTAATAAAAAAGAGACCTTACGGCCTCTTCTCTGTTATCTACCTGCAAGTAACAAATACGCTCCGCCACCCACTGCAGCGCCAAGGATAATAGTTATAACGACAATCAAAAATGTCTTCCAGAAGGAGCCTTTCTTTGGCTTTTCTATAATTGTTACAGGATCTTGTTTTTCTTCATCTTTCACCACTCTCTTTTGGCTGTAGGTATTCTTTGTGCTCTTAATTCCCGATTCAGAATGCTCTGGCACGTCTGGAGAAAGTGGCCTCTTATCCACATTGGTTGTAATAAATGGCATTCTGCTACCAGGGGTATAGCGTGGTGGCATTGGTTTTTTCTCGCCTGCCGCTTTTAACTCTGGCTCGCCATTTTTAACAAAAGTTGCTGGTTTATTTGTGTCATAATCTTCAATTACGCCATAATCGATCTCTTCAACAGTGGTAGTAGTGGTAGCAACACGGTGTACTGGATGAGCTGGTACTGGTTTTGCTACAGGACGTGTCACTGGTTTTTGCACCGGTCTAGACTCAGTATAAGAAGAAGATCTAGTAACAGTCCTAGTTACAGGTTTAGTTACAACAGGGGTTTGGGCCAGTCTTTCA
>JAFSXH010000064.1 GCA_017444165.1 bacterium
GTTGTTTCTCACGAAATTGCTTTCGTTTTCGTTATATTTTACTCTACAGTTTTCAAAAGTTCTTGGCGGTATCTCTCAACCGCTCGCGCATACTAGCACTTTCACCTAGGCTAGTCAACCCCCTATTCAAAAAAAATTTTTTAATTTATACATAAACAGCTATAAACTGGACATATTACTATAAAACCATGAATACATGCCATAAACTATTAAGAACGCTATTAAAATCGCTATCATGAAAGGAACATAATCGAGCAAACATTCAATAGCAGATGTTTTAAGGTCATTTTGACGAGAAATCACAAGGGCTGACCATTTTTACTAGTAGTAGAATTAAAGGATGAATTTTTACCCCACTTTAATACATTTCGCTCAAATGTGATCTTATGAGCACCTTCTGAATCTCCACTAATACCTTCTAGCCATTTATTGCACTTATCCGTTATTCTTGTAACCTTTTCAATATAATCGTGGCACTTATAAAACAGAGCCTTCACCTTAGCCATAATATCTTTAGCAACTAAAGACTCTGAATTAGAGACAATCTCATGGACTTCTTCAAATTCATCATTAAACTCATCGGCAATAACTGGACATGCACGCAAAAATTCTTTAATCTTATCCCCAACATTTCCCAACAAAGCTCGTGAAACTTCGAAATAATCATCATTATCTTCCAGAGAATCTATCCTTTTAAAAATTTTTTCAAATCTATTTACTCTTTGCTCAACTCTGATAAATAAATCTCTTGCTTTATGCTCGGCGAATTTGGCTTTTTCGTTCTCTCTAACTAATTTTTTAGCTACATCGTCATCAAGATCAGAAATAGGCAAGAGCTGATAATAAGGATTGGCCTTGCCACAACCAGAACAAAACTTCTCTCGATAGGTCAGAACATTATCACAGTACTCACAATTAAGAATTTTATACTCCGCCATATCACTAAATTAACACCTCTATATATATACAACAAACGGCCTACAGAGAGAGTAACAGATTTTGGCAAAATGTCAAATTAAAGAAAAAAGGCCGCTCACTGAGCGGCCTAAACAGTTTACTTACTTACAAGCTTACTTCTTCTCACGAATGGCGGCCTGAGCGGCGGCTAAACGAGCGATAGGCACACGGTAAGGAGAGCAAGATACGTAAGTCAAGCCGATCTGATGGCAGAACTCCACGGAGGAAGGCTCACCACCATGCTCACCGCAAATACCGATCTCCATATCCTCACCACGAGTGGCGCGACCCTCTTTGACGGCCAACTTCATCAAGCGACCGACACCGACCTGATCCAACACCTGGAAGGGATCAGCCTTCAAGATGTGCTGCTCTAAGTAGACTGGCACAAAGGTCTTAGCGGCATCATCACGGGAGTAACCGAAAGTAGTCTGAGAGAGGTCGTTAGTACCGAAACTGAAGAACTCAGCTTCAGTGGCAACATCACCAGCGGTCAGAGCGGCTCTAGGAATCTCCACCATTGTACCAACTTTGTACTTGACAGTGACACCCTGCTCAGCCATAACCTGCTCGGCTACGGCGGTGATAACCTTACGGTTCCAACGCATCTCTTCCACAGTACCGACACCAGGAACCATAATCTCGGGCTTAACATCCACGCCCTCTTTGGCCAAACCGCAAGCAGCTTCCATAATACCGCGAACCTGCATCTTGACGATCTCGGGGAAGACGATACCTAAACGGCAGACGCGCAGACCCAACATTGGGTTGGCTTCACTCATCTTCTCCACGCGAGCTAACAGAGCAGTGAGGCTCTCGAAGGTAACTTCCGCACCGCGTCTGGCACGAATCTCAGCCAAAGCGGCCTCATAAGCCTTCTCATCAACCTCTTTCAAGGTACGCAGACGGACGACATCTTCGAACAACTTGTCGTGCTTAGGCAAGAACTCGTGTAAAGGAGGATCGATCAGACGAATGATCGTCCAGCAACCCTGCATAGCCTCCAAAATACCGCGGAAGTCACTGCGCTGGAACTCGAGCAACTTATCTAAGTAGCCCTTGTACTCGTTGAAGATCGGCATGTGAGTCTTATCAAACTCGGCCAACTTAGCCTCAGCGGCCTCTTTGGCCTTGCCGTTAGACTCCTTAACCTCTTTAACTAAGCCTTCACGGACGCGATTGCCATTCTCAGCCTGAGCGGCAATGAGGATCATCTTCTGCACGTAAGGCAGACGCTCGGTCTCCATGAACATATGTTCAGTGCGGCAAAGACCGATACCAACAGCTCCAAAAGCTCTAGCTCTGGCAGCATCTTTGGGGTTATCAGCGTTGGCATAAACCTTCAAACGCTTGACTTCATCAGCCCAACCGAGAAGTTCTTTAGTCTCAGGAGTGAGATCTTTGGGATCTTCCAAGGGAAGCTCACCCAACATTACTTCACCAGTGGAACCATCGATAGTTAAATAATCCTTATCGGTGAAGACTTTGTCACCGACAGTGACCTTCTTGTTCTCAATATCGATATGCAGAGCTTCACAACCGACTACACAGGGAATACCCCAGCCACGAGCTACCAAAGCGGCGTGAGATGAAGGACCACCAGTAGAGGTCAAGATACCCTTAGCCACCAACATACCGGCGGCATCTTCAGGAGTAGTATCGACACGGACTAAGATCACAGGGCACTCGGCACTGACACGTACAGCTTCGTTCTTATCGAAGACCACACGACCACAAGCAGCACCAGGAGAAGCGGCAGTTCCTTTGGCCAACATGCTGCCATCAGCTTTAGCCTGCTTCTTAACCTTCTCAGGGATGAAGGGGTGGAGTAAACGATCAAGTTGAGCGGGCTCTACGCGCATGACGGCTTCTTCTTTAGTGATCAAGCCTTCTTTAACCATATCGACAGCGATCTTAATGGCGGCGGTAGCAGTCCTCTTACCGTTGCGGGTCTGGAGCATGAAGAGGTGTCCGTTCTCAATGGTGAACTCCATATCCTGAAGGTCACGATAATGCTTTTCTAACTTATCAGCAATATTCTTGAGCTGCTCATAGCTCTCAGGCATAATCTTGGCCAACTCAGCAATAGTGGAAACCTTGCGGATACCAGCTACCACATCTTCACCCTGGGCATTGATGAGGAAGTCACCGACTAAGCCAGGAGTACCGTCGTTGTAATCACGAGAGAAGGCCACACCAGTACCAGAATCATCACCCATATTACCGAAGCACATAGACTGTACGTTCACAGCAGTACCGAGGTTGTGAGGGATCTTCTCGTGGTTGCGGTAGATAATGGCGCGCTCATTCATCCAAGAGCGGAAGACGGCCAAAACGGCCTCGTTGAGCTGTTCCCAGACGTTCTGGGGGAAGTCGAAGCCCTTTTCCTCTTTGAAGAAGGCCTTGTACTTAACCACGACATCCTTGAGGGCTTCAGCGGAGAGTTTAGAATCTTCAGTCACGCCCTCTTCAGCCTTCTTAGCGGCGAGGATCTTTTCAAATTTAGCTTTAGGAAGCTCCATGACGACATCGGAGAACATCATGATGAAGCGACGATAAGCGTCATAAGCGAAACGGGGATTATTAGATTGGGCGGCTAAACCTTCAACGGTCTCATCGTTCAAACCGAGGTTGAGGATAGTATCCATCATACCAGGCATAGAGAACTTAGCACCAGAGCGCACGGAGACTAAGAGAGGATTCTTGGGATCGCCAAAACCCTTGCCGCGCTTCTTGGCCAAGGTCTCCATCTGCTCGTGAATCTCTTCCTCTAAGCCAGGAGGCATAATCTTGCCCAGCTCATAGTACATGTTACAAACTTCGGTCGTGACAGTAAATCCAGGAGGAACAGGAATACCCATACGGGTCATCTCAGCCAGGTTAGCACCCTTACCACCCAGCAAACCACGCATCTGAGCGTTGCCCTCTTCGAACTGATAAGTAGCCTTTTGATCGGTCAGCTTAGAACGCCAATTGTTATCCATATTGATTAATATGCCTTTCTGTAGACGCACGCCCTTTAGCGGCGCAACGTCCCGAAAATATAGTCGCTCACTAAAAAAGAACTCTGAAAGTTCGGAGTCCCTCTCTAGCTTATAAAAAATTCTTGAGGTCCAGAATTGTTAGCAGTAGCGTCCAACAACTCTTCTAAGCACTCTTGTAAATTTTTAAAATTGTCGAAATTTATGTTCATGGCCTTATTCACCATTCTATTGCCACTCTCGGCCAATGAATAAGCCTCTTCACGGTAATGTTTGTCGCCACTCTCAACGTAATTGCGAACAGCTTCCAAAGCATTCAAAGTTCCTTCAATCCCCAACTTACCGTACTTTATCTCTTCCGACAAGCTAGCCAAGACTTCAGGCGGGGCCTCGATAGAATCAACATCTCGAATAATATCGCGACAAAAATTTTCTTTCCGCTCGACCCAATCGAGAAGCTCGGAATCGTCAATAACTCCAATCTCCCACCTATGCACAGTAAACTTCAATTCCTGTACAGAAGAATCGATAAAATCTGGAGACTTAGAGCTTGCCAAGACCGCCCCACAATGTTCACACTTACCACTATTGGAATGACTAACTTTATTACACTCTAGACAAAACATCGCGCTCCTGATTTTTTATTGACTTTTTAATTCCTGCTTTGCTTCCAAATCTGCCCCCTCTTCAATATTTTGAGATTCTCCAAATTCTTCCTCAGATTCAGCAGACTCTGCCTCTTCTCTTACTTCAACTGCGGGAGGAGCTTCTCCAGATCTCACCCTCATAACATTGGTAGCCATCCATACTCCCCCACCGAATAGTATCCCCAAAACAAAGATCAAAATTTTTCTAGGCATCGCTCAAACCATTTCCTCCCAAATAGCGGTGAGTTCAGCATTTTCAGCTTCCTTAGCATCGTACTCCTCTTTTAACTTCTTAACCTTATCAGGATCACTGTAAATGCTGGGATCAGCCAAACGCAGACCTAAATCTTTAAGCTCTTCCTCTAAAGTGCAAATCCTCTTCTCAAGAGCCTCTAACTTCCACTTAACTTTGGGCTTAGGAGCATTTTTGGCCCTCTCTGCCTCTTCAGCCTTGCTCTGACGGTAGGCCTCTAGAGCCGCCTTGCGCTTCTTCTCCTGTTGAGTCTTAGTTAAAACCTTGCCTTCACTCTTAACCCCTTGAGCTTCTAAGGCTAACTCCTTGCGCCGAGCCTCCACGTAATCTTCATAATTGCCCTCGTAACGGTAAGTCTTGCCCTCACGTATCTCGACAATAGCTGTAGCAAGTTCGTTCATAAAGAAGCGATCGTGAGTAACGATAATGATTGTAGCTGGGTAATCTTGCAGAGCGTCCAAAAGAGCCTGACGAGACTCTATGTCCAAATGATTGGTAGGCTCATCCAGTAAAAGCAGGTTAGAAGGCGAAAGGATACAGCGAGCCAGAGCCACACGACTGCGCTCTCCGCCACTCAAGACGGAAATCTCCTTTTCTACATCGTCCCCCTCAAAGAGGAGACAACCCAGAACGGTGCGTACCCTAGTCATATCAATACTGGGATCGCAGATGGAATAAACCTCATTCAAAATGGTATTTTCCATGTTGAGACTTTCGGCCTGATGTTGGGCGTAGTAAACTGGTTCAATTTTATAACCAGCCTTGATCTTGCCAGAATCAGGTTCTTCCAGACCTGCCAAGAGGCGCAAAAGTGTAGATTTGCCAACACCATTAGCTCCCACTAAGGCCACTCTCTCGCCTCTCTCCACCTCTAAGCTCAATCCAGTTAAGACCTGGAGTGGGCCGTAAGATTTACAGATATTCTTTATGGAGAGTACACTCAAACCAGAGGCACTAGAAGTGGCAAATTGAGCCTTCAAGGATCGATCATCTTTATCGGGAGCTTCGATCAATTCGCGCTTTTCAATGAGCTTGAGACGACTCTGTACGCGAGTTGCCAATGTTGCCTTGTAGCGAAAACGCTCCACAAAACGCATCTCCTGTTTTAACTTCTTCTGTTGGTTCTCATAAGCGGCCTGCTGTTGAACCCTTCTGCGCTCTTTTTCCTCGACATAAAAAGTGTAGCCGCCGGCGTACTCTTCAATCTTGCCAGCGTGCAATTCCAGAGTGCGTTTGACACACTGATCGATAAAATAACGATCATGGGAGACTAGGATTATAGTCGAACTGCTCTTCTTGATATAATCCTCTAACCACTCAGCGGCGTGAATGTCCAAGTGATTAGTAGGCTCATCCAAGAGCAAGAGATCAGGTTCGCGCAGGAGCATCTTAGCCATAGAACCGCGCATCTGCCAACCGCCACTAAATTCGGAAGTCAGACGGTTCATATCGCTGTCTTTAAAACCCAAACCGTGCAAAGTGGAGCGAATCTTCGTATCAATAAGCTCGGGTTCGCTATTTTCTAAACGCATCTGACAGCGGCCGTAGCGATCCATGATCGAGAGCAGTTCCTCTTCATCCTCTACCTCTTCCATAAGGGTCTCAAGTTTGCGCATTTCTTCTTCTAAAAGTTTAATATCAGCAAAGACCTCTTCCATCTCCTCATAGAGGGTGAGAGCGTGGTTTAATTGGCCTTCCTGCCCTAAATAACCAACTTGACAACCTGGAACTAATATAACCTGACCGCTATCTTTAGATTCTGTGCCACAGATAATGTGCAAAAGCGTAGTCTTGCCGCATCCATTGCGACCTACCAAGGCCACTTTTTCGCCTGGATTGATCGCCAGATTGACATTATCTAAAATAACTCTGCTACCAAAAGATTTACTTAAATTAACTAGATGAATCACGCCGCCAATAATAACACAAAGCAAATTTTTGTACATAGGCAAATCTTTAACAGTGCAGAAACTAAAATTATGGATATGCAAATAAAAGTTCAACGCGCCCACGAGGCCGCCCAAATTGTAGCTCAATTAGGTATTGTTGAGCGCAATAAAGTTTTAAAGACAATCGCTTCTCAATTACTAAAATCACAAGATTCCATATTAAAAGCCAATAGTCTAGATGTAGAAAAAGCCCGCACTCAAGGGGCCTCCCCTGCTTTTATCGACCGTTTAAGTTTAACTAGTGAACGCTTAAAAGGGCTATCTGACAGTATCTTACAAGTGGTAAGTCTGCCCGATCCTCTAGCCAAAGATATAGGCTGGACACGCCCCAACGGCCTGCATATACGCCAAGTCAAAGTTCCCTTGGGTACTATCGCTATAATTTACGAAGCCCGCCCCAATGTCACTGTAGACTCAGCCGTCCTCTGCTTAAAATCGGCCAACGCCTGTATATTGCGCGGCTCATCTCACGCCCTCAACTCTAATCGTGAATTAGTTAAAGTCATGCGCCACGCCTTAGAGATCTGCAACATTCCTGTAGACGGAATAACCTTTATAGAGGATACCTCTCACGAATCGGTGACGACCTTAACCAGTTTTACACAATACATTGACGTAGTAATTCCCCGCGGAGGTCAAAATCTAATCAATTCCGTCAAAGCCAATTCGAAAGTACCAGTAATTGAGACTGGAGTAGGTAAATGTCACCTCTACATCCATTCAGAGGCCGATTTGAATATGGGCTTAAATATTCTCATCAACGGCAAGACCCAAAGGCCAGGTGTCTGCAACGCCCTGGAAACCCTCTTAGTCGATAAGAAGATCGCTAAAGAATTTTTGCACATGGTGAATACTGATCCAACCATGCAAAAAGTTCTCTTCCACGCTTGCCCCTCTTCTCTCCCCTGCTTATCCAAAGCAGTTCCCGCCCAAGAAGAAGATTGGGACAAAGAATACCTAGCCCTAGAGATGGCCGTAAAAGTTGTCGACAATTTGGAAGAAGCCATTAACCATATAAACCGCCACTCCACAGGCCATTCAGAGGCCATAATCACCAACAATTACACCGCAGCCCAAACCTTCCAAAAGTTAGTGACCTCCTGCGCCGTTTACGTCAACGCCTCCACACGCTTCACCGACGGCGGAGAGTTCGGCTTCGGAGCAGAGATCGGCATCTCTACACAAAAATTACACGCAAGAGGCCCATTAGGGTTGGAGCATTTAACTTCCGTAAAGTATTTAATCGACGGAGCGGGACAGGTACGCTAGTAAGGTAATTAGTAATTCGTAATGCGTAATTCGTAATTGAAATGGATTAATTATTTCTTGCAAAAATAATTGCGCATTACGAATTGCTCAAAGCAAGGTTACAAGATTTCAGATGGCAATTTGAAAGGCGGGACGAACGAAGCCCTCTTCATAATCAACGTTACAACTGCGAATGCTACCATCGGTGAGTACGAACGCCACAAGACTATTGTGGTGACGGCGCGAACGGAGCCACCAATACACATTACCTTTATATGTAGATACACCATTTTTTATGGCATATTCTGTAGGTTTGCATATTCGATCATTATTGTTACTAAATAAATTTTTCGCATCGTCAAAGCTCAACAAAAATATATTATCCTCAGTCATAGGGCCAGCATTATTTGCAAGCGTGGTTTTCTTGACTAAAGATTGCTCTTGCCCATTAAACGCTCTCCTGTAAAATTCGTCGTTCAACCAACGTCTTAAAGTACAATTTGACCAAGTTATACTACATTCTAGTTCATGATAACGCTTGCAATCTAATCCCATATCGGCAATAACCAGTAAACTATCAGAATCATGGCGCAACACCCGCCAAGTTATAGGCTTTTCTTCGCCGTTGCTACCTTGAGGATAACGACCGAATTCAAAACGATCACCTGCTTGCATCAATCTGCCATCAACTTTGTTGTACATTAGTACCCTCCGCAAAGATCTA
>JAFSXH010000065.1 GCA_017444165.1 bacterium
AGGTTTTGAGTTTGCATAACCAGAGAGGATTTAGTTTAGTAGAGCTGATGGTTTCGGTGGGTATCATGTCCGTTACCTTGTTGTTGGTGATGGCCGTCTTTACCACCTCCATGAGGGCTGGGCAAAAATCTGTCGATTTGGCTGCGGGAGTCCTGGTTGCAGAGACAGTGTTGACTAAAGATGTTTATGACGTTGTTCACGGTAAAGGCGAAGGGGTTGCTAGCGGTAGCAGTGTAGATAGCATGAAGGCTAATCTTCTCAATGGAGATGGCAGTGTGGTTATGTCGGGAATTAAGGAACTTAACAATACCACGTTTATCTGGGAATTAAAATCTACTAAGTTGTCTGGTGTAGATATAGATGCCGATATTAGTGATCTTCTAAAGCTGGATGTCGAAGTTTGGTGGTACAAGACTGGAAGTAATGTAGATGCTCTAGAAAACGGTGAAATGGGCAGTGGAAGGGCTTGGAACAGCGATAGCGAGAGAAAGAATAAGAGCAGGGCGGGGTTTGGTATTTTGCATTGTTCGATGAGTCGTCTCTACAATGCTAGTGCTGATTTATGAGGAGGGCGGATTGATAGGTTTCGTTAGCGGAAAAAATAATCGATCTGGAGCTACTCTAATTGAGGTAATTATCTCTACGGCTGTTTTCAGTGTTTTGATGCTTACGCTCTTTATGATGGTTCAGTATGGTCTGGAATCTTGGCGCAATATTGAAGGGCGCAACGCCACTCAGAGGATGATGCGCAAGGTTAGCCTCTTTACTATGGATGATATTCGCCGTTCTAGTTTTAGTTGCATGGGAGTTGTCAGTTTACCCAGTTACAATGCCAACAATATTAACAAAATAGTTTATGGTGAAGATCTGACCAAAAATAGCGGTTACAAGGTCGGCCAAGCTATTTTTATGCACTCTGCTTACAACACTGATACCTCTGGAGATACGAGTGGCTCCCTGAGGTTTAGACGCAAAGATGACGGTACGCCCGAGTGGAGAGATACTATATTGTATTACGCCACTGCACTTACTGAGGCTGAGCATGCCAGGAGGTACGGTGATAAGAGCTGTGGCAACAACAGCAGTTGTCCTCATAAATGGTTAGTGCGCCGTGTTATAAGCAATAAGTTGATCGGTTATCCTGATTCTGATGTCTCTAAGATCAAACTAGAACTAGCAGAATATATTAAACCTGGTGATTCTAGTCTTTTGCAAGCTAGGGATGGAGTAAAGACGGAACTTTTATCAGATTCAATACTGGCCTTTCGTGTGGTTGTGCCTCAAGATGGACCAGGGGTTACTTTGATCGTGAAATCGGTGCGTATGGAAGAGCTTAGAAAGAGATTAGGTCGCTCCAGCGTTTCCATAGGTAATGACGGAGATACAGGTGCAGAACCTGAAGGTGGATATACCAACAAGCAGGCTCTAAGACAACTGGACAAATTGTCCAAGAGTATCCAAGATGAAAGTGTTTATTCGGTGCAGTACGATATTACTGTCGTGCCAGGAAATTAAAGCCAGGATTTAATACTTTCGTAATGATCGCGGGGGATCATAATGAGACGGCGGCTGACAGGTTCAGAGAGAGCTTCTATGGCTTTGGTGCGTGAGGCGCGGGATATCTCTTGCCAAGAATTGGGAGGATAGTCTAGGATACGGATAGGAGCCTTCGAACTTCCTGGCTGGTATATGTCATAGCCCTGATTTTGGGGCGTGTCTATATGGAAGTACCACTGGGCATCCCCACCCTCTTGTTTTTCGATGTATTCACGGATTCGTTCGACTTTGTCTTTTCCTGGATCATCAAAAGTTTTAAAAGGATGACGATAAAGGAAGCGATTGCAGAGATCTGTCAATATTTTGTCATTGCCGTTGGCCCAAAGTTTTAGGGTGTGATAAAAATCAAAATCGTCAATGTTTAGATAATTTTCTAAGAAATTCTGATCTAATTTGTCTCCCTTGTTTTCAAAAAGAAAGTTTAAATTGCGAGGGATCATTATGGCGTAAGGAGCTTGTTTATATATTAACCTGGCCCTTTGCAATATGACGCGCAAGAGTGTTTCGTAAGAGCGCACTGTTTTGTGTAAATACACTTGCCAGTGCATAAAATAACGGCAGAAGAGATAGCCTTCTACGGCTTCGCAGCCCTTGCGATCCACGGCACAACAATATGAATCGTTATCTTTAAAAGGCTTAATAGTGTAAATAATGCGATCTAGATCGAAAAGACCATATTTTGTTCCTGTGTACAATGAGTCG
>JAFSXH010000066.1 GCA_017444165.1 bacterium
AAAGAGGGGGCGGCCGTTGCTCACAATCAGGATGAACTCTTCCAGCTCTACTTTAATTACGACAATGGGCGCAATCCTTTTCTGATCCTAAATGGGGTCTGTCTTATGTTCTTAGCCGTTATGACGGTTATGGGGATATGCACATACTTTCAGCGTTATTTGACGGATCAATGCGGTCAGTTAGCTATAAGAGATTTTCGCAACAGTGTATTCTTTGCTCTCCAAAGATTGCCGATAGGTTTTTTCGATAAGATGCGCTCCGGTGAGGTTATGTCGAGATCGACAACTGATGTCATAACCGCTTCTGGAGTCTTCAGCTTGCTCTCAGAATTTATGAAAAATTTCTTGATCATAGCTGGTTGTTTTATCTGGATGTTTTGGCGCGATTGGCAGATGACCTTAGTCGTTTTGCTCATATCTCCGTTGGTGGCCATAGCTATAGGCAATTTTGGTAAGCGCATAGGAGCCAAGACGAGCAAGTTACAGGCCCGTTTGGCTGATCTCTCCGCTTTGCAATTTGAGAATGTTTCGGCCATTAAGGTTGTTAAGGCCAACAATCGCGAGGATTACGAATCTAAACGCTTTCTAGATCGCAACGAAGATAATTATGATGCTCAAATGAAGGTTGTGCAGGTGCAGGCCATGCAATCGCCCGTTATAGAGTTGATGGGCATAATTGGCATCGTTATCATAGTTTGGTTCGGAGCTACGCGCATTATGCAGGGGCAGGTCAGTTTCTCTCAGATGACTGAATACTGGACGCTCATGGCTATGACGAGCCATCCCTTGCAAGTTATCGCCACCTTTTACGGCAGTTGTCAAAATTCTGCTGCCGCCGCTGCCCGTGCTTTTGAGATTATCGATACCAGACCAGAGACGGCCGATAGTGGCAAAGAGGAATTTACCAAAGTTCAAGGGCAGATCGATTTTACAGATGTCTGTTTTGCCTATGAAAAAGATAAGCCAGTATTAAATGGAGTAAACTTACATGTGAACGCTGGCGAATCGGTGGCCATTGTCGGTACTAATGGATCAGGAAAGTCTACTTTAGTCAACATGTTAGAAGGTTTTTATCGTCCTGATTCTGGCTCTATTAAGATTGATGGTGTGGATCTGAAAGATGTTAGTTTGCAATCTTTGCGTTCACAGGTAGGTATCGTCTTCCAAGAGTCAGTTCTGTTTAGGGACAGCATTTATGAGAATGTGCGCTATGGCAATTTAGATGCTGAGGATGCTGAGATAAAGAGAGCCCTCACTATGTCTGGAGCAGATGAATTTATTGCCAAGTTCCCCGATGGTTTGGAGACTAATGACGGTGAGAGAGGCTCGGCTCTTTCAGGCGGTCAGAGGCAACGTTTGGCTGTGGCTAGAGCGTTAGTTCATGATCCTAAGATTTTGATACTAGATGAGTATACTTCGGGTCTCGATGCTGAGGCGGAGAGCAACTTGACTGAAGTTATAGATAAGGTCATGCACGGACGCACCTGTCTTGTAATTGCCCATCGTTTGGCAACGATCCGTCATGCTAATAGGATCGTAGTTATGAACGCTGGCAAAGTTGCCGAAGAGGGAACTCATGAAGAGCTCATGGGCAGAGATAGCTTGTATCGCAAACTCTTTGAGAGTCAAGATCTGGGGTAAAGGTTTGATTTACTAGGTTTTTATCTTTTCTAAGAGAATGCGGCGGACAGTATTTTCGTGGCGAGGATTGTGGATATGGACTCATTGCTATTTTTAGGTGCGGCATCGGGTTTCGTAGCTATGTTTGGAGAACCAAATATTTATCAAATAGCCTCTGGTGCTATAGGCGGCGTAATTGTTGCTACTGGAATTAGTGCTTTGATTTCGGCTATGTCTGATCGCATGAGCGGTCCTAGAGTGGTTGCTCCTAGTGGTCCAGAGACTTTAGATACCAATCGCTGGGAATCTTTGCCCGCTTTAATTGGTAAACTGACAGAGGTCAATGATCCTAACCAAGTTTTTAAAGTTATACTCGAATCCACGATGGAGCACTTGGAGTGTGAATATTGTGCTTTGCTCATTCTGCGCGACAACCAGTACCAGTATGAAGCAGGTATAGGCTTATGTGAGGAGAGTCGCCAAGCCTTTAAATTGAACGCTTCTGATGGTTTGGTCGATTTTATGCGCACGAAGGGCCAGTCGGTTGTTCTTAAACGTGGAGATCGTCAACTTAACAATTTTAAATTTTTGCGCGAGCCGATCAGTGAGATTATTATTTCACCTATGCGTACTGGTGATAATATCTTTGCCCTTTTATTTGTGGCCAATAAGTCCAATATGGGCAAGTTCAGCCGCACTGATTTTGATATGCTCTCTATGATCTCTATGCCATTTGCTTTGGCTTTATATCAGGCTATTACTTTTAAGAGGGCTCAGAGTAGCGTTGTCAGCAGTATTGTGGAGATCATCACTCATAATGAAAATGTTACTCCTTACATAGAAGGTCACTCTGAGAGAGTTGCAGAGATGTCAGTGGCTATAGGACGGGAGTTGCGTATGAGTGCTACAGAATTGACAGATCTGCGCAATGCCGCTCTCCTGCATGATTTGGGCAAATTTACTCTGCCTTTGGGACTTCGTTTGCAAGAAGTTCTGCCTGATGGTGGACCAGAGCGTGAACTTTTAGTTTTACAGGATAAGACGGCTGTCTCTTGGCTCAAGCCTTTGGGCTTTGTGGAAAAGTCTTTGCCTTTAATTTTAAATCATCATGAACGTTATGATGGTTCAGGTTATCCCAACGGTGTGCGTGGTCCAGCCATTCCCATAGGAGCTATGGTTATTGCAGTGGCTGAGACTTTCGATATTTTAACCCATGATCGTCCTGATCATCCTGCACGTCCTGCTAAAGATGTGAAGTCTCTGATCCTATCGCTCTCTGGATCTAAGTTTGCTCCTCAAGTGATTCGCGCCTTCAAAGCGGTTATGGAAGATGCTTAAAAAATTACATAGGATCGCTGAGGTTTTGCTCCTCAATTTGGCTAAAGAGGTTGAAGGTTCCAGGGTCCTGCGTCTTCCTGAGCATGAACCACATCAGGGCAAAGTTATCTTGCCCGATGGTTTTGAACATATAAAAGATCCTGGGCGTGCCTATTTAGTTTGGCCCCTCTGGGAAGGGACATTGCAGGAACGCAGTTGTGCGGTGGAGTTTATTCCCGCTGGTCATGATTGTTGTCGCCTGTGTTTGGAGATACGCTCTTTAGCTGGTATAGAGGTTAATTTAAATAGGAGTATTGTCGATAAGTTGGGGGACTTTGAACGATTTAAAGCTCATGAGCGTTATGTGCGTTTAATTTATAAAATTTTCGATCCCGCTCAATTAGAAAATTTATCTTTGCGAGACAGTTTAGAGAATTTATTGAAAATTTTAGAACCTTTGGAGTAATCGGCAGTGAAGTGGCTTGTGAGCATTTTATTTACTTGTCTGTGTTTGCTGGCAGTTGCAGATGGAGGTGTCAGAGCCGATCCCTTCATTGTTTTAGGAGAGGAAGATAGCACTCAACAGAAGCAAGATTGGGAAGTAAAACAATTATTCCAAGAGGCTCGTTGTTTACATAAACAAGGCTACATAGAGAGAGCTCTCAATTTGTATAAAAAGGCTTACGATTTAGATCCTGGACGCATAGATGTCCTGCCTTATTTGGGGCTAGCCTTTGCCCAATTAGGTGATTATGAGCAAGCGATCAGTGCCTTTGATACTTACCTTGTCAGTGAAAATGATGAATATTTAGTAAGTTTAAATCGCTCCGTCTGTTTGATTAATTTGGGCCGATGGCTTGAAGCTTTGCAAGCTATAGAAGCGTGTCCTGAGCAATATTGGCAAGATGATTTTCGCTATTATCTTCTCAAAGGTGTTTGTTTGGAATGTTTAGGAAGAGCTGACGAGTCTTTGCCATGTCTTGAAAAGGCTTATGAACTGAAGTCGGACAATGTAGAAGTAGTTTTATGGTACGCTTTGATCTTGCGCTCTTTAGATAGATTATCAGAGCGTGAAGAAATTTTGCACAAAGCTTTGCTTTTGGAAGATAGAGGAATCCTTAAAGACAATTTAGCTAATGTTTTATTTGCAGAGGGTGAATTTACAAAATCTGTGGATTATTTCTCTCAAGCCTACGATTTGGGAATAAAGAGATCTAAATTAAATGAAGCTATTGTTGAAATAAATTTTTTACACGAAAGAGATCTTTTGCTGAAGACGGCTGAGATTAACGATAATTTTTTAGATAATCCTCTATCTGATTATCTTTATGCTCTCTGTCTCTATCGTCAGGGTTACTATGCCGACTCGGAAAGAGTATTTTGTCAAATTTTGGAAAAATTGCCCAACTATAAAGTTACTTCTGTGCTTAATGACAGAGAGGGAAATTTAAACGATAACGATCTCCAATTATTGAAAGTTTCTGCACAAAGATATTTGGCTTTGAGCCTTTTTAAAAATAAAAAATATTCTCAAGCTACTGAACTATTTGCTAATAATCGTGAACTAAATTCATCTGATCCATGGGCGCATTACAACTATTCTCTATCTCTTTATCACAGCGATAAAAAAGAAGAAGCTCTGCAAGAGGCCAAAATTGCCTGCGAATTAGTCTCAAGCGAAGCAAAAAATTATGAACCTATCTACTACCATTTGGCCCTGATGTACGAAAAAAATAATCAATTTCGTTATGCTGTTCACGCATATAAGCACTGGTTACAGGCGTATCCTGATAATAAAAAAGTGCCTCTAGTGAAAAGGCACTTAAAATCTTTGTCTATTTAACCTCTGCTTACTTTAACGGTTAGCGGATTCTTCTTTGGCAGCTTTGCGTGAGAGTTCGTTCTCCACATACTCTTTGACTTCTGGAGAGAAGATAGTCGTCTTATTGCGCCCTGTGCGTTTGGAGTAGTACATCGCAACATCAGAATATTGGATCAAGACAGACTGTTCTTCGGAATGGATAGGATAGGAAGAAATACCAATACTGACCGAAATGCGCAACTCTTTGGATTTGCCACCGTCGCGCCAAACTATCTCGGCTGTCTCTAAGGCTTTGTGAATACGGTGGGCGGCTGTCTTTGCACCAGCTGTATCTGAATCGACTAAAAGTACGACAAATTCTTCACCGCCATAACGTCCCACTAAATCCAATTCGCGCACTGTATTTTTGATAATAGAGGCCACTTCGCACAGGACATAGTCACCACATTGATGGCCATAAATATCATTGACACTCTTGAAGTGATCTATGTCGAGCATTATGAGGCCCAAAGACTTCTTAGTTCGCCTAGCTCTCCTGATCTCTTCGGAAAACTTCTGGAAGAAGTGACGGCGAATATATAATTTAGTTAAACTATCAGTAACAGCCAACTCGTATAATTGTGCATTATATATGGCCACGGCCGCCTGGTCTGCTACCTGCATAATGATACTGAGATCTTTGGAATCGAAGACTGCACCATCGTTTTTGTTGGTGATATTCATAACGCCAATGACGTCATCGTGGACGAGCAGAGGCACACAGAGTATCGATTTCGTGTAAGATACCTCATTTTTGCTGTGCTCAAAGTCGGCGTTACTGTTAGTATCGTTGACGATAGCTGGAACTTTGCTTTGGGCTACCTGGCCAGCAATACCAGATCCGCGCTTGATCTTCTTGGTAATTATAGTTCCATTGAGGATCTTATTGGCTATATCTTCAGGAACTCCGTAGGCTACACGCGTCTCTAAATATTCACTGGCACTGTCAAAGAGCATAATAGAACCTTTGGCAGCGTTGGCGGCCTTAGCGGCGTAACTTAAAATTTGAGTGAGCAAATTGTTGCGATTGTCGATAGCACTCAAAACACGACCAACATCGTATAGTGTACGCAACTTGTGGATCTGGTCGGTGAGATTTTGGCGCGACTTTTCCAATTTGCGGTAAAGTATAACTGTGCAAAGAGCCTTAGCCGTTTTTGTGGAGAGATGGAGTAAGAAATCATAATCTATATTGCGCGGGAAGAAACGCTCTAAGCCGACAAAACCAACTACCTCTCTGCGCTCAGGGTTCATTAAGGGAACCCAATAACTCAAGTTTAGCTGAGCCAATCCATACCTCTCCAATTCACCAGCGTACAGGCGATCTGGAGCATTATTGTTTGTTGTAGTGTTGAAAGGTCGCCCTGCCTTGAGGTTGATCCAAAATATACCCTTATTCATGGTAAAATGCAGATCGTTGGCTACCTCACCACAACCTATATGGTAGACGCAGGAGAAGACATACTGATCCAAACGCAAGTAGTCACGTTCGTTATTTAATATGCTGGCAATATAGTCATTGGCCTCTTGGTTGTGTCCTCTGCCAATAATGTCCTGATCCATATATTGAGAATCATCATCTTCTTGACTGCTTTCAAGGATGAACAAAGCCGCTTTGGCTATATTTAGACGACTTGCAATGGAAGTGATAAAGAACTCTCCAACCTGCGTGGGATCAGTGTTGCTAAAGTTGTCTGAAATGCGCGAGATCAGATCTAGATCGCGATAGAGAGTGCGAATTAGTCGTTCGCTACCTGCAGATTTGTTATCAATGCGAGAAATGATATTGCTATCCATCTCAGATGTATTATCACCATCGGTGTTATTACACATAATAGCATTGTCACTCATTTCTATAGACACTTGCGACACTCTCCATTTTTTAACGTTATAATAGGTGTTCGGCCCAGCTTCTGTTAATTATTTGCTATACCTGCTCAAAAGTAAATTACAAAAAAATCCTAATTTTTAGTGATGCACAATTCTAAATTGTACACCACTAAAAACGATCACTAGAAGCACAGCATAGCGGAGCGAAGAGCCAATCAGTTGTCCTCACGCTCTAACCATCTTCTGGCCAATAACAACGCTATCGGTGAGATAAGGGCCACACAAGCGTAGATAAGCCACATCTGTCCCGAGTGCTCAACTCCACCTTCAGGAACAAAATGATTGAGTACATAACCAGAATACAGACCTGTAGTAAACTTAGCCAAGAACCAAGGAAGGCCTGCCAAGCCCATGTAAGCTCCGACTTGGCCAACTGGAGCCAGAGTAGCCACGTACTCCATAAAACGAGAGGCCCACATCGCTTCACCCAAAGAAAAGATAATTACATAGAGTATTAAACGTGTGGCATCAGGACCAGGAACGAGCAAAAATGTAGTCAAAGCACTGACTGTAGTGCCGATCAGCATCATATCAATGATCTTGACTTTACGCGTCAGTGCCGCTATTAAAGGAACAAAGATAGAGATAATGAGAGGATTTAATCCCGCAAACCATTCGAATTTGGCACTTATCTCTGGCGGATAACAGCGGAAGATATAGTCAGGAATAGTTAAAAATTGGTGAGCAAACAGTGTGCGCACGGGCAAGAGGCAAAAGATAAAGAATAAGAAGCGGTAATTGTGCAAAGGCCCCAGCTTCTCCACAACATTCTGCCAAAAGGTTTTCTCGACTGGTTCTTCCTCTTTCTCCTCTTTATTCGCCTCTTGAGGAGCAGGTTCACCCACGTAGCGATCTCTTTCATCGACCTTTTTGGTAAAGAATAACAGAACGCCCAAGAGAACTATTAAGTTTACGGCTACACAAATTCCGTAGACTCCACTTATTCCCCAGCCTAATCCTTGCACGCTGTGAGAGCCTATACTGAAGAAGACCTCATCTGTACGCACGTAAGGACTGATGAAATTCTCGGCTACGATACCAAGATTCATAATGGCGTAAATAAGACCAAATCCTATAGAGGAAGTGCGCGGATCTGTATACTCTTTAA
>JAFSXH010000007.1 GCA_017444165.1 bacterium
CACGGGAGTCACGAGTCATAAATCCAGCTTTCTTCAACTCAGGACGGAGAGCACTATCAAAAGACTCTAAAGCCCTGGCGATACCGTGCTTGACAGCTCCAGCCTGGCCAGATACGCCACCACCATCACAAGTAACGTAAACATTGAACTTGCCATAGGTCTTAGTAGTCTCCAAAGGAGAACGAACGAGCATCTGCTGAGTGGCCCTGGGGAAATACTCTTCGTAAGGACGCTTGTTAATAATAATGCGTCCCTCACCAGGAACTAAACGCACACGAGCGACAGCACGCTTTCTGCGACCAGTAGCTTGATAAACGATAGACTGAAACGCTATCTTCATATTAGACATAAATTAACCCCTTATTATTACAAATTCTCTGGAAGTGGACGTGGTTGTTGAGCAACATGAGGATGCTCACTGCCAGTGTAAATCTTGAGCTTGCGCATACGCACAGCACGCAACTTGTTCTTGGGAAGCATACCGTTGACGGCAGATCTCAAAATTCTTTCGGGGAATTTGGCCAACATATCGCCATAAGTTACAGTCTTCAATCCGCCAGGATAGCGAGAGTGACTGATATATTCCTTCTTTAAAGCCTTAGATCCAGTAAGTACAACCTTGTCAGCATTAATAACTATGACACAATCACCGACATCCATATGGGTTGTAAATGTAGGTTTGTGCTTACCAATAAGCACACGAGCAATCTGAGTAGCTAAACGACCGAGAGTCTTACCCTCTGCATCAACTACATACCAATCTTTCTTTATTTCATTGGCCTTGACGGCATACGTCTTCACAGCCTGTCCTCCACGTTGTGCCGGCTAGCCCCTATCACAAGGCTCAAAAAGCCGGTATAAAAAATCTAAAAAAATGCCTCCGCGCCTTTGAGTCGAGAAACTCTGCAAAATCTTCCTAAACGGGGACAAGAAGGCTTCGAAAGACCTATCTCAACATATCGCAGATTTAGCGGGAGTATTATATTTAATTGCCGTGCAATTGTAAAGGCTTATTCTCAACTCATCGTGTTAAAATTACAAAGACAAATATCAGTCACGAGGGGGTTGTTTTAATGGTTGAAAGACATTTTGAGAAGCATCTTCTTGTCTCCAAATTATAGCCTTACCACCCTCTTCGGATTTTATAATATTAGTTCCTGAAGTTAAAGAGTTCATAAACCAGCGATTGCTGTTTATCTTCATAATTTGAGGAAGCTCACCATCTTCGTAAATTTGTACAAAAATATTTACCAAATCTGGATCAAACTGAGAGCCACTACATTTGCGCAAAATATTTACAGCTTCTTCGGCAGATCGTCCCTTGCGATAAGGACGATCCGAGGTTATAGCATCGAAAGTGTCAGCTATACTAATTATGCGAGCATTAAGCGGGATCTCACTCCCCTGCTTGCGATCAGGATACCCCGCACCATTAAAGTACTCATGGTGATGGAGTATGTAAGGAATGATCTTTTTAAAACTCTGCACAGGCATCATAATGCCAGCTCCATAAACGGGATGGCGTTGCATCTCTTCGTATTCTTCTGGGGAGAGTTTAGAAGATTTGTTAAGAATATTATCGCGAATCCTTAACTTGCCTATATCGTGCAAGAGAGCAGCGTTGCGCAGATCCAACATCTCATTTTCGGTAAAATTGAGCCTCTTAGCTATAAGCAATGAATATTCAGTAACACGCTCCGAATGGCCCCTCGTATAAGGATCACGAGCATCAATAGCGTTAGTCAAAGCAGTAATGCACTGTAAGAGAAGCGTCCTCTGCTCATCGTGCATACGAGCGTTCTCCAAAGCTACAGCGGACATGTGAGCCAGACGAGTGGCAAGATCCAAATCAGCCTGAGTAAACTCTCCCACCGATTTCTCGTGTCCATTTATGTTGAGTACACCTATAACCTTGTTGTCTTTTTTCATAGGCACACAGAGAGCGGCCTCTTTTAGATTGCCATGACTATCATAACCTTTAGGCAAACTTATAGGCACACCTAAAAGAGCAACCTTACCCGAAACGCGATCTCCCAAACGCACACGCGTATTCTTGATAATATCCTCGCTTAATCCTTTAGCCTCACGAATGCGCAAATAACGCTGATCTTGCTTATCTAAAAGCATAACCGAAGCCGACTTGGCATTTAACAAACTGCAAGCGTGATTGAGAACCTTGTGCAGAGTCTGATTGACATCGATAGAAGTGTCATTGAGCGACTCTCCCACTTCTTGCAAGGCTTCTAATTCTTTAGAACGATGCAGAGACTGTTGATAAGTAGTAGTTCTGATTATAGCCGTTCCACTATGACTAGAAACAATACGCAGAATATTCAAAGCACTGGACTTATCAAAACTCAAAGGTACATCGGCAATTTTTAAAAAGCCTATACACTCATCATCCCAATAAAGAGGAACGCGAATAGCCATATATTGCTCGTTCATGGAAACTTCTTCCACGCCCTCACGCTTGATCCAATTGGTAATATCACCATTAATGGGTACTTGATCTATAGAATCAACATGCTCACCATCTTGAAAAGAGATCTGCATCGTGCCGTGTACTTTATCTAACAGAGTAACAGTACCAGAGGAAGCCTTGAGCATATTTATAGAATAATGAAGAATTTTAGGAAGAAGTTCAGACAAATTCCACAGATTACTCAACTCAGTATTAATCTTATAAAAACTGCTGATAATATTTACAGACTCTTGTTGTTGTAAATACATGTAGGTAATCTCTGAAATAACCTCAGCCAACGAATCTAAATGAAGTTCGTACTGATTCTTAGGTACAGCTTCAAAACTTACAGGACCCATAAAAACATAGGCTACAAATTTGCCATTCACCTGAATGGGCTTGAACAGAAAGATCAGTTCCTCATAATCTATACAATTACTACTGTTATTCTTAGCTAAATCAAGCAACTTTCGTCTTATAGGCGGAGAAGCAAAAAAAACTTTAGGTAATCTGTGATCCCTGCATGAAGCACAGGCTAAAAGATCGCCGTCCCCATCTATAGTCGCCAAAGACACATTCACAGCCTGCGCCAACATACTGTGAGCATTATACAGAGAATGCGCGTATAAACTTGAGGTGTCAGAAGCTGAATATATACTATCTATGTTTGCTAAAGTATCCATCAACCGAGCCAACTTCCCCCCAGTTTTTTGTGGAGCGAAGTTTAATTATAATTTGTAAAAAACCTGCACATTATAATTCAATTTGTTTTTTCTTTTAGCAAGTTCGCATTTTACCAATTTTTCAACTACCTGTGCGTTCACAATACTTTGGCTGCACGTTTAGCTATATTCTCCTGCAAGTTCATATAATATAGACTGTAATCCATGGAGTGAAAACTTTCTGGACCGAAGGTACTTACATACCTAGATCTACACTGAGGTAGATCTTTAAGCGTTGTACAAACAACTGACCCCCTCTGCAAATTTATTTGCGCATCAGCTAACGGTTTGCCGATAGTGAACTCACCACTGCTATTAGACAAATACAAAGAACCTTTATTCAATTCAATAGAAGCATACACTTCATCCGTACGCCAGTTCAGAGGATTTATAGCAATTGATCCTTCAGGAACTACGACATTTTTATGAGATAAATTTTCTGGTCCCTCCGTATTGTAAGAGACTATAACCCCAATATCATCCTCCCCTTGAGCCATCTTCAAATGAGGATTTTCACGCAACACTTTTTCAGTTACTCCAAAACCGATTACATAAGCGGCGATCATTCGTTTGTAAAGATCGAGATGTCGACCAAAGTACAGACTCAAAGCATATAGAACCATAACAGAACCTTGAGAGTGACCCGCTATAAAGAACGGACGACCATTGTTTATATTCTTGAAATAATAGTCTATACTGGCCAAAACATCAGCTAGAGGTTCAGCTTCATATCCTTTGGCAATCTCTTCGGCTGTAGCCCCTACTAAAGCAAAAGCATCACATTGGCGATAATAGGGAACAAAAACATTGGCTGTCTTTGCAAAAACAGAACTCTGAATATTTGCATACCTTCTAGCTTTGGCCCTCATCTTTTCATCTTTTATATCGCAAATCAGAGGACTATCCTTACCTTCAGGAGCGTAACAAGTGGGATAAAAATACAAGACATCTACGGGCAATTTTACATCTGGCAAAGATAGCCAATTAGAATTATCACTGTAATCAGTCGGTACAATAGCCAAAATTATCTTCTCCGATCTATCTAAAATTAAAAACTATTAAGGAAAGTTCCCTAGCAAATTCAGCGGTTAATCGAGCAGTCTGCTCCTGGGCGCGTTTATCTTCAGAGGAAACAGCTCCACAAACTTGGATCATCGCCACAGGCGCACCCTCTAAAGAGCGCAAAGCTTTAAGTATACACAC
>JAFSXH010000067.1 GCA_017444165.1 bacterium
AGTTATAGCTTTGCAAGATGAGCTACAGAGTTTTGTGTTTTGATCGGGCATCGAACCCGCTCAAAACACCGCCATTCATCTCCTACCTAAGAGGAATGAGTCTTCTGGCGGATTGCGATAAAATCGTTGTATTCCTCTAAGGATTGAACAGGATTAGTAACTTTGTCGGGATTCTGTGCCGCACAGATAGCGATGGACTTTTCCAACATGGACTTCAACTCAGGATTATGGTTGACCATCGATATCAAACTCTGAGTGATCTTCACATGCTTGTTGTTGAGCGTATCATCAGTAGATAGCCCTGTGACGGGTGGAGCCTGATAAGTTCCTCCATTTTGCTCGCGGGCGATCACATCGGTAGGAAGGACGACGGCAATTGCTAGTGTTATTGAAAAGAGACTGGGAATAATCTTTTTGAAATTCATCGCTCACACTCTCCTAAATGGTCATATCTATCACTTCTTCAGGATTTAACGTTTCAAAATTTTTAAACTTCAACTGCAATCCGTCCATCAATCTCTTGAATATGGGTAATCTCAATGAGTTCGTATCTTCGATTATGTTGTGTTCAAAAGGACGTGGAGCTTTTTTTACATTCCCCTCTATTATGTCCCAAATAGTACTGATATTAGCTACTACGGCCTCTACCTCTCCTGCGGGGAAACGTCCAAAGATCAATTTCCCAGGTTTATTGATAACCAGAGCATCTACATCAGGCAGGACAGTTGGAGAAAGTTCTGTCCAATAGGTAGCTCTAAAAACTTGATTCCTAGATAATTTATTGCGAATGATCGATACACGAGGAACCTGTATGTTGCGCCCATCGTAACGTTTAATCAACTGGTTACGGGCATTGTGATATTTCCACATCCCATCCATCTGTTCTAAAGGAAAGATATAAGGGAGAGCTTCACCATTAGAAGACATACGATTTAGGACGCGTTTGGTCATATTCGTCCAGAACATCTGCAATTGAGCCCCATCTGACTTTTCTAACAAACGCCCATCAGATGTATATATCCATAGTCCCGCCTTTCTGGCAAAATCCGCCAAAATAGGCATAACTTCACGTGCGATAAAAGTAGGAGCTGGACTAGGCACAATGACAGAGAGTCCACTCTCACGTGCGCAGAAATTGATTACGGAACTGTTAGGTTTGCGACAGTTAATCGTAAAAGGAACCATAGTTTCACAATTCCAGTAATCAGCGTGCCATAAGGCCCCTCTGGCTCCTCCGTCAGTAACCTCAACATTAGGAATAAACTCAATAACTTTTTGGCGAAGCTCATCAGGAGTAGGTTGTGCTTCAGCATTGGAGACTAAATAGTCCAGTTCAAAACTCACGAATACTACCTCACAACAATTTTGTGCTATTTTACAAAATTAATGTAAAAGTTCCTTGTTTTTGTCGACAAAGTGATCACGCAACAATTTATAATTTTTTACTATAATAGGTATAAGTTTGCGTTTTTACGCTGTAAGACTGATATGTTATGTTTATGTGGGACAGTTTTAATTAGTGGTGTGGAGTTATTTTAAAAAGAAGTAATTAATTCCAATTATGCATTGCGAATTAAGCATTACGCATTGATCTCATTATTGGCAGGGCAAATCATTTATGTAAGAAAAGAAAGTTGATTAAGTAATTTTGGAGATTAGAGTATGATTAAGTTTCAATTTAGAAAGTATATATTTACCTTCGGTCTAGCGACTTGTTGTTTCTGCTGTTCGTCCGCTTTGGCCCAAACTACAGTTGTTGAGGCTGAAGAAGGCTATCCTGCTACAAGTGCTGAGGCCAATTTTCAAGATGTAGGACCTGGCCCTTCATTTAACAAAGATGATTTGAGCAATTACGATCAGGATGCTGATGTACCTATTTACGATATGCGTGGCGACGATGGTGTCTTGATGGATTTTCGTCCCAGTGGGTTGACGTTTTTGAGTCCACATCGCGTCTTGGTCTGTGAAGAGAATGATCAGCAATTGCATATTTTTGACACAGAAGGCAGACGTTATCGCCGTCTCAACAATCCACGTAGCATCTCGCAACCGCGCTATACTGGTATTGCCAATATTGAAAGCAATAAGTATTTGACTGTCGGGAGTCATTACCATATAAATAACAATGTGCGCTTCGTGTGGGCACGCAGTATTTTGCATAATTACGAATTGCGCGGTGAGATCTTCACTGATAGCTCGGCTGATAAAAATTTAGACCCAGAATTTGCTTGGCGCAATTTTGGCCATTATGGTGAAAATACTAAAGATCCTTTAAAAGTTGAGGGTATCGCTTGTGATAAAGCTCACGACGTTATCTATTTTGCCTTGTCCCATCCAGTAAATAGTGATGAGAGTGTGCGCATACTCAAAGCTCCTTTGAGCCAAGTGATGGAACAACGCAAGAAGATCTCCTTTGAAAATGTAGCTACTAATCTCGTGCCAGGTTTGGATGAATCTATAAATGAACTCTTTGTCCTAACCGACATAAATTACATTCCTGGAAAGGGTTTATTGATCCTGATCTCTTCGCGCACTCCCGATGAACGCAAGGCTGGAACTAGTCAAATTTGGTTTCTCCCTGAGGGAGCGAGTAGTGCCAGAATGATCGCTGACAATGTTGCTCCAGGAAACTTTGCTACAGGTATAGCGGCTATCAGTAACGGCTCCAATTACAATATAGGCATTGTATTTGATAATAATCCAGCCCAAAATGATACGCCTTCGCGCTTTTTATTCTTAGAGGACATTGATCTTTAGCATGGATGACAGCGATAATTTTTGGTACTCTCAAGGACTGCGCTTTGAGTGCCAACGCTGTGGCAGTTGTTGCTCGGGAGATCCAGGTATAGTCCAATTTACCGAAGAGGAGGGACGAGCTATGGCCGATGAATTAGGTCTCTCCTGGGAAATGTTCTTGGATCGTCTGGCTCTCGAGTATAAAGGCCACTATTTTCTGAAGGATGTGCGTTGCGAGTACGGCTTCGACTGTGTTCTCCTTTCGCGCAATCTCAAGAAGGTCTCCACTGGTTGTTTGGCTCATCGGTCTAGACCTTTGCAGTGCCGCACTTGGCCTTTCTGGCCTGAAAATTTATTCTCGCCTGAGTCCTGGGCCGAAGCCGCTGAACGTTGCCCTGGTATAAACCAAGGAAGGCTTTTCACCTTTGACGAGATCGAAGTTGAACTTGCCAAAAATGACTTTACTCCCTGCACTCCCCCACCTATAAAAATGGGCCACACTTCAAATAAAGTGGCGTGGCCCGAAAAGAAATAATTTAGAACCAAATCTTTTTGGCATCTATGGAACCGTCCCAGTCGCGTCCCCCGTGAACCCAGAGACGGTTCCCTTTGCGTACAGTTCTAAAGAAGTGATCCCAATCCAATTTTTCATCGCGAAAAGCTCCTTCATCGTTCCAACGACGATGGAGTATTTCCGTTTTGTCCTTGAGATAGACCCAATTTTGTCTCACATCAGGGTTAGCATCGCAGTTAGCTATGCCTATCCTCTGTTGGGCTCTATCAACTACCACAACTCGATATTCTTCCGAAACTAATATTAATTGAGCTTGTGTTTTTGCTTGAACTCCAAAAAGACTCATTAAAGTTAAGAAAATCGCCAATAGCCAAAATTTTTTCATAAAAACCTCACTAATTAACTTTCTTTCTCTTTTCTGCTCCTAGTCAGAAAAGCATTTTTCTCACCAGAATTAATCTCAACAGGATATAATTTAATTTTGCAGTAAAAGCGGGCAATTTATTTTTTTGGTGTGAGTTTATGGCTAATTTCTTTTGCTCTAAGTGTAATGCTATGGTAAGTGCATCTAGAGTGGACGGGGGAATATGTAAAAAGTGCGGCAACAAAAAACCTTTCGTATGTGCTAAATGTGAAAAGGCAATGGGGCTAAATGACATCTTTAACCTTTCAGATGTGACTATAAGTAACCAGCCCATATACTGCGAGGAATGCGGTTCTGAGAGAGAGTTGATTAAATGTGCTATTTGTGGCGTTAAGTTGATCCGAGCTACTGGTGTGGAACGCGTGGTCGACAACGAAAAGAAAATTTGTCACCAAAAATGTTTAGATAAAAACGCCAAGATGTTTAAAATTATGTTGCCTGTGCTTTCCCTGTTATTTTCCATACTTCTCGGTTATCTCAGCTATAAGGTTGATGTTTGGAGATACGATTCAGCAATAGAATCTGTCAATCAAAAGATAAGCGAACTCTCCAAAGAATACGACGAAAAGTTAAAAAATATAAAAGGCACATCCGCTAAAGCCTATGATGATTATAAATTAGAACGTAAAAAAGTCATGGGAGAAAAGAATGAAGAACTGCAGATTTTGGAAGAAAACTACAAATCTGGGGTGATGTATTACGTTCTTGGTGGGATGTTTTTAGGCGTAGTTATTGGAGTGGGAACTACTTATAAGCTCTTTAAATTGCGCTGAGGTTTTCACTTTTCCAATTTACTCTCATATCCTAAGAGATGCAGTCTAGCTACTGCTTCCTGGAAATGTTCTTCGGTTCCTGGCTCTAAATCTTCCCAAGTGTAGGTTAGAGCCACATTTATTTCTCCCAAAGCTCTGCGTATTCTCAAGGGACTGGTAAAGAGCGTTTCAACTCGCCTTTGAATAGTAGCATCGGGGAGATCCACTTTCAAACCCTCTTCACTAAAGGATACACTCCCCAAGGGAAACTCTCCTGATTTGCGCCCTGTACGTGTTGATACCAGCGGAAATATAGAATATTGCATAGAAATTTACTCGCCTTTATTTATTATTTTTGTTATAAAGATACTCTACATAGTCGTACATGAAGCGATCAAAATCGTAAAGATCATCTTTTGTCCAGAGGGGTTCTGCGCAGTCGTTGGCTTCTAAATAAGAAGAGACAGACTGAGCAAAATAGTGTACGGGAGATTGGACACTCATCCTATCTGGGGCTTTATGACCTTCTAAGGACGTGCTACAAGCATCAGCGTATGACTTTATTACGGGTGAGGTTAAACTGGCAAAATTATCTTCTCCTAAAGCAAAATCCCAGGCCATAGCAAAATAATACATAGCTGGATGGAAACCTCGACAAGTTATGTATTTATCAGAATCATAATCGAGGGTCTCTTCGCACACAAGACAGGATTTTTCTTTGGGTAAAAAAGCACCGTAACCTAAATCTTTACCCTGTAAAGATGGGCATATTTGGTTCAATTTAGCTGTAAAAGTCTGTTTGTTACAGAGATTTACTTTTATACCAGCAGCCACGCAGACATCTAAAATACCCTTACCGAAGCGACTCAAAACTAAGCGCAACTCCTCAACTGCTCTCTGAGTGCAACCTGTATTTATTATCAAAGTGTCTAAAGTCTTGGTCATTTCTTTAGGAACTTTGAGTTTCTCAGTTTCACTGCTCCCTCTGCTCTTATGGGTAGAAGAGGTACTTTCTATAGTCGCCTCATGGAAGATGAAACCTTCTGAATTATCTAAAAGAGAAATAGGAGCCATCGATACAGATACGGCCGCCTTGAGTTCATCCTCGCTTATAGGTTCTGATTCCTCTTCAGCTTCGAGAGAAGGGACGCTGATCTTCACTACATCTTCATGTTTACTCTTTGTCGTTTTGTTGTCGGCAGTTATCTCTACCTTTTCAGTCTTTTCAGGAGTAACTATATCTCTTTCAGTCTGCTCGGATTGGGCTTCTGGAACTTGAACTTCCACTTCTCCTTTTTCTTCGCTCGGAAGAGGTTCTGGAGAAACATCTTCATGTGTTTTATCAGCAACTTCAGTAATTGTTTCCTCTTCCGTTATTTCTTTGGATTCTGGAGCAGAAAGTTCTTCTGATTCTGCGTAGGTCGGGACGTTGGCCCAAAGTGAAGGATCGTCTTTTTGATCCCCTAATTTGTCGGAGAGCATATTCATACTCTGGCCATCATCGAAGAGGGTTTCAGCCGACATCATTTTGGCTTTATTGTCTTCTTCCTCGACGTCCTCTTCCCACATTTTGCGGAACATGGCCGCTCCGCCGCCTCCGCCTCCTAAGAGATCATCCATATCCATGCCGCCTAAGAGGTCGTCACCCATATCTCCCATATCGGAAGTCAACTCAGCTGTATCGATAGAGTGATTTTTGCGTACACCAGCTTTTTCTTTGCGCTCGCGCATCATATTGGTACGTAAACCATCGCTGGAACGTTGAGTATTTTCCAACATATTGCGCTGATTTTGCTGAATTCCTAAAGATATTAGTTCCATGCGCCAGATGATCCTTACTTAAATTTATATTTCAATTCTATTGCTCAAGTTATTTTCCCTTAATTAGCTTTCCAATTAGCTCCTAAGAGTTCGTACAACGAGGCGTAAAGCTCTGGACAGATACTCACACAGTAGCGTGAACCTAACTGTAAAATTGCAGTTGATTTTTCTCCTTTGACGTGAATATAAACCTTGCTCTCACCTTTGTATTTTAACAGAATACTGTAAAGATCGTTTGCCATTTGAGGTTTATTGTAAGGGAAGATAATATTTAAACCCTGAAAGTTTTTGCTTATTATGGAATTATCAAAATCTTCTCCATCTTTATTTGAATTAGAGGCCGAGAGTAAATAATCTGCATTGGTAATCTGCGAAGCGGCAATGCGATACTTTTCCTCTTCACTCTTCTCCTCACTGACGATTCCGTTATCCTCTTCATCTTCAAAAACGGGTTGATTGACAGGCATAAAATTGCGATCTACCTCCACATTGCCCTTTACTAAAACAACTTGACCCTCTTGACACTTTTCAATGTTGTCGGCAAAGTCGCGCGGCTTAATGGAAAAATCGATGCTCCCAGATCTGTCCTCAATAGTTATGAAAGCCATCTTCTCCTTGCGTTTAGTAGTAACTTCACGGCATACGGTAACCAAACCGCCGACAGTGACTACCTCCCCTACCCTTTCAGAGAGATCTTTTATTGGGCAAGTGGCGTGTTTAGCTAAAATCTCTTCATAATCATTCAGGGGCGACCCCGACAAATAAACTCCCAACATCTCCTTTTCAAAATCTAAGATAGTCCGCTTGTTGAGCTCCTCTTCCTTCTCTTTGATTATTACAGAGACATCCTCTAAAGATTCTTCCTCTACTATGCTAAAGAGGCTGACTTGGGCATCTTCGGAGCGTTTTTTATTCTGTTTGGCAAACTCCAAAATATTATCCAAGTTTTGTAAAAGAGTCGATCTGGTAAACTGAAAAGTATCTAATGCTCCAGATTTTATCAATCCTTCCAATACTTTGCGATTGACTGAACGCGGATCGATACGTTTTACAAAATCTACAAGACTTTTAAAAGGACCATTCTTTTCGCGTTCATTTACAATTACCTGGGCAGC
>JAFSXH010000068.1 GCA_017444165.1 bacterium
AAATCAGAGAGATAAAAGCAAGAAACGACGACCAAGATCGCAATATAAACGAATTAATCTCAATGATCAGCCAAATGAACTCAAATATTCAGCTGATACGCTCTGAAACTGCAAGTCTCTCCCAGCGAATTACTGCACTGGAACAACTACAAGTATTTTCATCCCTAAAAGACCTCCTTAAAGCTCCGCCAAATAGCAACACAGAAACCTGTCTGGCCCAGCTAAACTCATTAAAAAATCTAGAAAATAGTTCTCTCAAAAGCATTGAGCAGAGCATCGATAGTTTTCCAGAGAATATCAAAGAGTTGTTTCACCAAATTAAAGATGAATTAGAAGACTTTGCCGCTCAAAATAGGGAGTGCGACAGGTTATTAGCTATTCTGCGTCAGAGACTTATACCCGACAGCTTAGTATCTGGCAAAAAACTTCTTCAGGAAAAGATACCTGAACTGTTTTTAGCACTGTGTAAATTTGCAGTGAGAACCAACCAACGTCCTCTATTGGATTGGCTGACTTCTAAGGGCTTTGAAGGATTTGCTGCCGTCGGCCTAAAGCTCATCAACCCCAACAACGGCGACAACTTTGATAGGAATACATGCATTGCCGTTTCCACAGTAATTGCCCCCTCGACCGGGATGAGAGGCAAAGTAGCCGCCTGTTTATGTCCTGGATTGATGCTAGTTACTCAGAATATCGATAATTTATCTCTTGAATATTGCTACGCTCCAGCGGAGATATCTCTGTACACTTAGAACACGTGAGTATATACAAATGCGACACAACGAACGGTAAAAAAAGAATCAAATTTTTTAGACTCACAAACTTTGCTTATCCACTAAACGCAGACCATCGCAATTTTGGAAAGCATTTTCGTGTATAGTCACACCTTGAGGGAGGCTCAACTCCTTAAGGCTGTGACAATCAGCAAAGGCATAAGGGCCCACACTGGTGACAGTGTGAGGAACAGTAACTCTCTCCAATTTTGTACAACACCAGAAGAGACTGTCGGCAATCTCCTCTAAACCTTCAGGAAGTGAGATCTCCTCTAAACCTGAACGCGAAAAGGCGTAACGTTCTATACTCTTCACACTTGGAGGAAAAATCAACTTGCGCAAGCTGAGACATTCGGCGAAAGCGTAAGGGCCTATGGTGAGTACACTGGCGGGTATAGTCACCTCTTCTAAGTAAACACATCGGCGGAAAGTAGCATAACCTATATGCGTTACACCTTCGGGTACAATAACTCTCTTACAACACTCTGATTTGTAAGCGTTGTCTTCTTCCGCCTTTAAGGCTAATAAAGTGTCCTCTGCCATCTGAAAGCCTCCATCTTACTCAGGAACTCTTGTTCACTAAAGATCTGGATAGGATAATTTAACTTCTGCATACTCTTAGCCTTTTGCATCTGCACATTGTGAATATTCTGTTCCTGATTCAAACTGCCACAGATCAAAAAATTAGTATCTAAGCGCAGAGATTTATGAACGATCCCGCCGCTATTTTCTACAATAGATTTAAATGTATTATGGCTACCGTGAGCAAAACAGCCAGTAAAAGCGTAAGTTGCTCCCGCATCACCTAACTCAAAGTCGGTTTTAGCATACTTTGCCGAATAGTAACCGCCCAATTTAGGATCGTAGTAATGATGATAATCTGTAGGCAATATCTCCCCCTCCCTCTGCAGAGATTCAAAGACTAAATGACAGGCTACAGTATCACTCATAGCATCGTGATGATGACTGAGATCGATATGGTAATAGTGGCAGAGACTCTCCAAACTGTAACTTGCAGGAAGTTCTAAATCATTCCGTTCCTTGGATAACTGCGTAAATATTCTCTTAGCTAACAGATGAGAACAGAGATAATCGACATTATTTAAGTTTATGCCGTAGCGTGCCAGAGTGCGAGAGATCACCGTCACATCGAAAGAAGCACTGTGAGCCACTATCACATGATCGCGATAATGCTCTTCCAATAAATTCCAAACTTGCGCAAAGGTTGGAGCATCTTGTACATCCTGAGGCCAAATATGATGGACATTGATACAGATGGGAGTAAATTCATCCTCAGGGTTGATAAGTGAAGAAAACTCGTAAACGACCTCACCTCTGCGCACCTCCCTCAAGCCTATCTGACAGATGGAAGAGCGCAGATTATTGGGAGTCTCTACATCTACTACGGTATAATCTTCAACTTTCATTTAAAAGTGATCCTTTTTATACCTAGAATTATCATCCAAAAGCTCATTAATATCCTTCAAAAGGCTAATAACTTCATTGGGCTGATCGTAAATGGCACAGCGGCGCAACAGATTACCCTGGCGGTAATCACTCAAAGTTCGGCTCATCTCTTCAATTGGTGAAACGAGATTGCGCTCTAGATTGCGCATTAGAAAGAGACAGATAATAAAGTCTATCGAACCTAAAAATACAACCCCCCAAGCTCCAGCCGTACTCATGTGCTTGGCTGAGAAACTCGAATTGTGAATAGCTTGCTGATTCAATTCGGCCAATTTGCGCAAAGAAGCCACCGTAAGGCGCAAAGCCCTCTTTTCTCCCTGCATAGCCAACTTATAGTTATCTTTGATGATAACAATCTGCTCGTCTTCAAATTTTTCTGTAACCATCTCTTCAGCAATCTTCAACTCATGCTCAAAATTGCGCAGAGCTATCCTCTCTGGCATAGAGGCATCTTTATTGAGGATCAGAGTCGAAAACATATTTGTCACCGCTCGCAAAGACGCTTCGTTGTCGGCGGTGTATTTTTCCGTAGCTGGAACTAGACGCATGAAGAACCATATCGAACAGTAGGCGATAAAAACATTGAGTATTATGAATAGAAAAAAATTTATCTTAATTATCCCTGAAAGTTTAGAATTCACCAGAAAACAACTCCTCTAATTCAAAGACAACTTTTCTTCAGGATAATGAATTGTATCCTTCTCAGATTTTTCTTCTGACATGACAAAAAATAGAGTAATAGGTCCAATTCGTCCGCAGAACATCAGAAACATTAAAATACCTTTGCCTAACTCATCGACACAATTAGTAGCTCCTAAACTCGCCCCCACAGTGGCAACGGCCGAAACAACTTCAAATAGAAGAGAACGAACAGCTATTGTCTGTGTAGATAAGAGAACCAAAAAACCTAAAATAATTAAAAAAACGAAAGCCATAACTGTTGAAAGAGCCCGATGTACTGTTGCGCGAGAGATCTCTCGACAGCCACAAATGATCCTCTTGCTGTGAGTGACTTCAGCCCAGAAGACTAGGAAGAGCACGGCTACAGATACAGTTTTAATTCCCCCCGCTACCCCTCCAGGTGATCCGCCAACCATCATTAAACACATGTCTATAACAGCCGTAACATTGCGACAATGGCCCATATCTACAGAATTAAACCCCGCACTGCGTACGGAAATAGCCATAAAGAGAGAATTTACCAATTTTTCAAACCAATTCAGCCCCGCCAAAGTATTATCCCATTCAGCGGCGGCAAAACTGAAAGTTCCCAAGGCAAAAACGATCAATGTGGTAATTATGGCTAGATAGGAGGTTAAACCTATGCGTTTACCCTTGACAAAGTCGATGACGGCCAATGAAGTCGCTGGAGCCATACTGCCCAAAAAGATCAAAAAAGCCACCGTCAACAATATAGCAGGGTTGTGAGTGTAACTCATCATATTGTCGCTGGTCAACGTCATACCAGCGTTACAAAAGGCGGATATGGCTGTGAAGATCCCTTTGCCCAAGGCATCCAACCAACTCTCTCCCACCAATTTAAATAGCAAAAATAAGATGATCGCTCCCACAAATTCACAACTAAAGACGTAGACTAAAATTATTGTCAGAGAACGCATCATATACTGTTCTTGTTCCGTCTCGGTTATAGAGGCCAACATCCGCTCATGGAGCAAACTTAGCCGCCTTCCCATAGCCTGCATAGCCAGAGAAGCCACACTCATAATACCTAAGGCTCCCAACTGGACTAGACAGATCACAAAAATCTGCCCCCAAATGGTAAAATCTTGCGATATGGTTAAAGTTGTCAGACCTGTAACACAAGAGGCACTCACAGCCACAAAAGCGGCATCGACGAACTGTACCTGTTCTCGCAAAGATACGGGCAGATAGAGAAAGATACTCCCCAAAGTACACAAGAGTATGAAGGTTGTAAACATCAGGCGTGCAGGACGGTTTAGGAAGAATTGGAGTCCCATCTCCTCTTGCAACTTCAAATTGCCAAAACTGTTAATTAAGAGAAGATCGACTAACAAGATAAAGACCATACAGGCCACGCTGAGCCAAATGTCGGCTAGGAAACTCAAAAAGATAACGACTAAACCTAGTGACAATATAGCTTGAAATAATCGAGATTTTATCTTCTTTCCCCATTTGTAGATCATGTATTGACAGATAATGCCACCACAAGCACACAGGTGTACTTCCAGGACAGACTTAAAACTGCCGATAAACCAGGAAATAATAAAAAGTGCCGCAAAACCGCGCAGAGTACCTAAAGTAAAACCTATATCGACATCTTTAATTCCCACACTATTGAGGGCGAACAACTCATAGAAACTCCGATCCTTTTGTACGAAGGCAAAAGCGACAAAAGATAGGGATATAATTACGGTGAAAGTGGCAAAAGGGTTGCTAGTTAGACTAGGCCAAGCGGCTGTAACGCCGCTCAAAACGATCAATATTGCCATTGTTTGGGCAAAATATGGATGTTTTTTCCAGGTAAAGAGCAAAATAAAAGTACTCAAAAAAGCCAAAATGGCAGAAGCAAAACGCCAATAGGAAAAAGTCGCCCCCTCCAGATCAGAGGCTATCAAAATTAAATATAACGGTGAAATAGTCAGAGCTAGACCCACTAAAGAGGCGTTATAAATGGCCGTCGGTTTGTGATTTTTATTGCCCATAATTATTTGAAATTTTTGCTCAATTCCACAATGGCCAATTCATTAGAGACAATAATTAAACGATCATCGGCCCGCAAAGGCAAAGTAGGATCGGGGCGCATAATCTTACTTATATCCTCTTTGCCGCGTATGCCAGCAACCATAATACCGAACTTCTTAGGCAACTCCAATTCAATAAGGTTCTTGCCTACCATACCTGGCTGAACTCTGATCTCAGTCAACAAAAAGTCATCTCCCAAATCGGTATCAACGACAACATTGCGATTCATTAATCGCGTAGCAAAACGCCGACCAAACTCTATCTCAGGAGTGACAATTGCGTGCGCTCCAATAGCCTTCAAAATGCGTTTATGGACTGGGTCCATAGCCCTAGCCACAATAAAAGGTGCTCCTAATTGGCTCAAAAGGGCCGTGCAGATAATGGAATCCTCGCGCGAACTCTCACCAATAGCACAGACTGTAGCATCACGTTTAGCCGGTTCCAGACGTGCAATATCCATCTCATCAGTGACATCTATCTGCATGGCATCAGGCACAAAACTAGCCGCCTCTTCCACTAGAGCAATATTCTTATCTACAGCCAAAACCTCCACCCCCTTTTCCGAGAGAGTCTTAGCTAGAGCCATACCGAACTGTCCCAAACCGATAACTAGGATCTGCTGTGCCATAAAATAGATCACGACCTTTACAATTTTTGCTCGAAACTTAGCAAAGATTTTCTTCTGCTCCTCCTAATCTTTTCAAATAACCTGAACAGTGCTAAAATTACCGAGAGGGGAATCTCATCACGGAGGTAGCCTACAGCATGAGTACCATTTTTGTAATAAGAGAGAGAGAGACAAAAACGTAATTCTTTAGGTTTTTCCTTATTAGAACTACTTATCGTCATAGCGATCATCGGTCTTTTGAGTGGGCTTATCATGGCTAGACATTACAGAATGACGATAACCGAGCAATATAAGCAATGTCGCGCCAACATTTTAGATATGGCTGCTTGTATGGAGGCTTATAAAGTTGCTAATGATTTTTATCCTGAACTGACCCCCCCCAACCAAGAGTACACTACAATCCCTGGCCGTATGATGTATTATGTATCTTATCAAAATCCTGAAATTTCTTCTAAATTACCCAATTTTCCGTACATGCTGAAATGTCCATTGGGAACGAAGAGCGCAACAAATAGTGGAGGAACTTATTACTTTAGCTATGGCATCAGATCAACACTTGAGGAGTATACTATTCAGTGCTTTATTCACAACAACACCAGTGTGACATACAGACATTTAAAAGATAAACCCGCCGAATTTGAACAAGACATGCGTCTATTCTTAGTACCAGCGAAGTTGCAGTAAATAGAAAATGGGGGGCTTGACATACGCCACGTTTTGTAATAGTATGCTCCCGCGTTCGGGGTGTAGCTCAGCTTGGATAGAGCGCTAGCATGGGGCGTTAGAGGCCCGCGGTTCAAATCCGCGCACTCCGACCAGAAGAGAGGTTTTACGACCTCTCTTTTTTTGTTCAAAATTTTGGCAGGGGCAAAATAGATAATGTGTCGAACTTCTGGGGGAAATTCTTGAGGAAATTGGAGTATGCTCATGGCCGAGGATTATGTAAGTATTGTTGTCAACAATGAAATTATAAATGTTGCCCCTAAAACGACTGTCGGTGAAGTCCTAAAGGCTCAAGATAATCCCGAAATTGTGGGAGGCTTAATCAGCAATAGCGTAGTTGGTCTGAGTACTTCTATAAATGTTCCCATCAATCTCACTCCAGTGTATAGCAACTCACGAGAAGGACATCAAATATTAAATCGCACTAGTTCTTTAGTGTTAGAATACGTTTTGTCGACTTTCTTCCCCAGTTATCACTTTCAAGTCGGTCAGTCGCTGAATAAGGGCTGTTATTACGAACTGGTAAATCCTCAAGATGTTCAAGCTGATTTTGAAAAACTAGCTGAAGATATAAATAGAGAGATAACTAAGCTCGTGGAGGCCGATCTCAAGATAACTACCAAAATGTGCGGTATAGAGACGGCGTGCCTCTTGATAAAAGATAGGCGCGGCAGTGTAGTTAAACTTTTGGAGAGCCGCCCTTACGATCAGATAGTTCTGCTCTCGCGCTTAGAAGATTTTTACGCCGTCCAATACGGCCCCATCGCCCCTTCGACGAGATATTGCAAAAATATCAAAATAGCTCCCTACAGCAACGGTATAATCTTGCAATTTACTACCAAGCAAGTTAAGACTGCCAACAATACCCATCTGATAAACAGTTACAACGAAAATAGACAGTGGAATAAAATGATCGGTGTGGCCACAGTGGGCGATCTCAACGAGGCTATTTTGACGGGCAAGATCAAAGATGTGATTAAAGTTCAGGAAGGTTTGCACGAAAAGAAGATCATCCAGATAGCCGACCAGATCGCGGCCCATCGCGACAAACTGCGTCTAATATGTATTGCTGGCCCCTCCTCCTCTGGCAAGACCACCTTCTTAAAGCGTTTAAGTATCCAATTGAGAGTAGCAGGCATAGATCCCGTAACCATCAGTCTCGATGACTACTACGCTGATCGCTCCTTAATGACTCCCGAACAGCTGAGTAAGTTAGATCTCGAGTCTTTGGATGCTCTCGATGTACCCCTCTTGGTTGAGCATATGCGCACTTTAGTCGAGGGCGGTAAGGTTATGTGTCCTCACTTTGACTTCACTACTGGTTCACGAGTAGATCCCAGCAAATTTACTCCCCTCCAACTCAAACCGAACCAGATGCTCCTGATCGAAGGTATTCACGGTTTAAATCCCGCTATCGCCAACTCTGTACCTGAAGAGTGCCGCTTTAGAATCTTTGTCAGTGCCTTGACCCAACTTATTGTAGATGCTCACACGAGGATCCCCACTTCAGACACGAGACTTTTGCGCCGCATAGTGCGTGACAGACGTTACAGAGGCACTTCAGCGGCCAAGACTATTGCCATGTGGCCCAAGGTCAGACGAGGCGAACAGCGCAACATCTTCCCCTTCCAAGAGAACTGCGATGTGATGTTCAATTCATCCTTAGTCTACGAGGCGGCTGTTTTGCGTACTTTTGCCTGGCGTTACCTTTTAGAAGTACCCACCACCGATCCCGCCCGTGTTCAGGCTCAGCCCCTTTTGAGCTTCTTGAACCTGTTCGTACCTATCTTCCCTGACCATATACCTACAAACTCGCTCTTAAGAGAATTTATAGGCGGATCGTCATTTGCGTACTAAAGTCTTCTGTAAATTTTGAAAATTAAAATTTACGCGGCGAAGAGGAGATCACATGGACGATAAAGGTGGTTCAAAGAAACGCACTTTGCTATTTTTATTGATAGCAGTGCTGTTAGTTTCTGCTTGCGCTTTTTATATTTATGAAAACGATCCACAAGTTCAGTTTGAACATGGTATGCGTTATTATGCTGGCAAACCTGAAGATTGTGATTACGATAAAGCTGTAAAGTATTTTAAAAAGTCAGCCCAACAGGGCCATGCAGAGGCCCAGTTTTGTCTAGGTTTGTGCTACTACTGCGGATATGGTGTGCCTGAGGATCACGCCGAGGCGGCTAAATGGGTCAAAAAGTCAGCCGAACAAGGCCTCGCAATAGCACAGCTAAATCTCGGTGGTTTCTATTTTAGCGGCGATGGTATGACTCAAGATGATGTTGAGGCGGTAAAATGGTATAGAAAGTCCGCTGAACAGGGTAACGATGCCGCACAGTATTATCTCGGTCAATGTTACTATAACGGACGTGGATTAGCTAAAGATCACGTTGAGGCGGCGAAATGGGTTAGAAAATCAGCTGAACAGGGCAATGCAGTAGCACAGAATGAACTGGGCAAACTTTATCATTACGGTGATGGTGTAACTAAAGATCTCTCTGAAGCGGTAAGCTGGTTTAGAAAAGCAGCTCAACAGGGTGAAGCAGAAGCACAGTTTAACCTCGGTTTTTGCTACGAAAAAGGACGCGGCGTAACGAAAAATCACGCCGAAGCGGTCAAGTGGATAAAAAAATCGGCTGAACAAGACAACGCAGATGCGCAGTACAACCTCGGTCTATACTACGAAAAGGGCCTTGATGGGAAAAAGGATCTCAATGAGGCTATGGAGTGGTATATGCAAGCGGCAAAGCAAGGCCATAAACAGGCGAAAGAAAGGTTAGATAAACTCAGTAAGCACAATCAGAAATAGCAGTTGTGACTTTTTGGTGAGCCGACTTTTTTAATTCGTAATTCATAAGGCGTAATTCGTAATTGAAATGAATTAATTATTATAGTCAAACAACATAATATTTGATATAATGCAAAA
>JAFSXH010000069.1 GCA_017444165.1 bacterium
GTTGGCAAAAAATGGAGTTATCGCTATGGTTATAGCGGCTACAGTTATGGACAGCATGTAGAGATCGGGGGAGATGCTTCCAGTAGAGCGACCCGTTCTAGCCAAAACGAAGGCGAACTCTCCAACCTGGAACATGTAGAGAGCGACGGCAATGGGCATAATATTGACATAGCCGAACAATCTGGTGATACCCGCAAAGACTAAGCCTTTACCTATAAATATAGCCGCAATAGTGGCCATAATGAGATTCCAGTGGTGAACGGCAAATTTGAGATCGATCAACATGCCTACAGTGACAAAGAATAATAGCGAAAAGAGATCTTTGAGTGGCATAATCTCACTTAAGGCTAGGTGGTTGAAGTCCGAACGCGAAAGGAGCATACCAGCTAAAAATGCACCAAAGGCAAAGGATAAGCCTATGTAATAAGTTAAAAACCCAGTACCCAAACCGAGAGCCAGTACGCCGACCATAAAGATCTCCCGCGAACCCCAGGAGGCAATTTTGGCGACAAATCTAGGAACGGCCGTTGTGCCTACTAGGGACATAAAGGCCATTAAGACTATTGATTTAACCACAGCCCACAAGAGAATATTTATTCCCTCACCGAGATTGTCGAGTACAGGCAATAAGATCAACATGGGGATAACGGCCAGATCTTGCACGATTAATATGGCTGTCATAACCTGACTAGACAAAGTACCAGTTAAACCGCGATCTCCCAATATTTTCAAAACGACCATCGTACTAGAGACGGAGATAATACAGCCGAACCAAACACAAGAGATCAAATCCAATCCAAAGGCTAGACCAGTAATTACACCTACCAAAACCGAAGCCAGGATCTGTAAAGGAGTACCGATGAGGGCTATCTTTTTTACTGGTGAAAGTTTTTCCACAGGGAATTCAATGCCCACTGTAAAGAGTAGCAGAGCCACACCAATATCGGCCAAGACCTCCACTTGCTCAGTGTTGACGACGGAGGGTAAGAAACCATTCGGCCCCACCAAAATTCCCGCCACTATGTAACCCAACATTGTAGGTAGCTTCAATTTTTGAGCTATCAATCCACAAAATAGAGCCGCCACTACAATTATAACAATATCACCAGCTATACCCAAAATAAATTCCTTTTTTCAAGTCAGTATAAAAATAACGGCGCGAGTCCTTTGACGCAACGTGTTTATAACCTTGTATGTTTTTATGTTGTAAGTCTTTTAACTCAAAAGGCCAAACTTAGTCTGTGACTGTGCCTTAAATCAGCTTTATTTATGAAGGTGTTAGTTGTAGCCGATCAAAAAACTCGGTATGCTTTCAGATGTTTTTAATTTAGTTTCTCCGTTTTCTCCCAGTGGTGATCAACCTCAAGCGATAGATGCTCTAGTGAAGAGCATAGAAGAGGGACATCGCTTTACAACTTTATTAGGAGCAACGGGAACGGGAAAGACTTTTACTATAGCTTCCGTCATTGCTCGTTTGAATAGGCCCGCCTTAGTTATAAGTCACAATAAGACTTTAGCCGCTCAGTTGACCGCAGAATTCAAAGAATTTTTTCCTCATAATGCTGTAGAGTATTTTGTCTCTTACTTTGATTATTACCAACCTGAAGCCTATTTGCCACAAGAAGATAGCTATATCGCTAAAGATTCTGCTTTAAATGTTGAGTTAGATCGTTTGCGCCACAGTGCGATCCAAGCTGTTTTGCAAAAACGAGACGTTTTATGTGTCAGTTCTGTCTCTTGTATTTACGGTTTAGGTAATCCTGAAGATTATCGAGATATGCTTTTAGTCTTTCGTCCTGGTGAAGAGTTTGAACGCTCGGAACTTCTGCATCGTTTAATAAATATGTGTTATCAGCGCAGTGATATTTTGGAAAGTGGCCGATTCCGTTTAAATGGT
This sequence comes from bacterium, assembly GCA_017444165.1. GTDB lineage: Bacteria > Vulcanimicrobiota > Xenobia > Xenobiales > Xenobiaceae > RGIG3641. The sequence continues at coordinate 1,898 of JAFSXH010000069.1, forward strand.
GAAGTTTTAGATATCTATCCAGTGGGTGAGGAGAAGATCTACCGTTTAGAATTTTTTGGCGATGAAGTGGAAAAGATGAGTGAACTTGATCCCTTGAATATGCACGTTATCGCTCATCCTGAACGCATCGTTATTACACCTGCTAAAGTTTACGTTCTGCCTGAAGAGAAGATGCAGAGAGCTTTGCGACAGATAGAAGAAGAGATGGGACTATGTGTCGATGAATTTAGATGTAAAGGTAAACTTTTAGAAGCCCAGCGTTTGGAAGAGCGCACTTTGCACGATATAGAATTTATAAGAGAGACTGGTTACTGTACGGGAATTGAAAATTATTCACGCTATTTAACTGGTCGCCAGGCTGGAGAACCGCCTTACACTTTAGTCGATTATTTTGCCAAAGATTTTATAGTATTTATTGATGAATCACACGTGGCCATTCCGCAAATTGCCGCTATGTTGGCGGGGGATCGTTCGCGCAAGAAAAATTTGATCGAATATGGTTTTCGTCTCCCTTCGGCTTTGGATAATCGTCCTCTCTCTATGGATGAGTTCTTTCAAAAGGTCGGTCAAGTTGTCTTTATGAGTGCCACTCCTGGAAAGTTTGAGTTAGAACACTCTGAACTTATAGTGGAGCAGATAATTCGCCCAACTGGTCTTCTCGATCCTGAAATTGAAGTGCGTCCTATCTCAGGTCAAGTAGAAGATCTCATTAAAGAAATAAAAGTGCATTCTCAAAATAAGGAGCGCGTTTTAGTTACGACTCTAACTAAAAAGATGGCTGAAGATCTCAGTGAATATTTGCAAGAAGCGGACCTTAAAGTTCGTTATCTCCATTCTGGAATTGATACTCTGGAGCGCATAGAGATACTGCGCGATCTTCGTCTGGGTAAATTTGATGTTCTGGTAGGTATAAATTTATTGCGTGAAGGTTTAGATCTGCCTGAAGTCTCTTTGGTTGCTATTTTAGATGCTGACAAAGAAGGTTTTTTGCGTTCAGAGACTAGCTTAATCCAGACCATCGGCCGAGCGGCCCGCAACATTAGCGGAAAGGTTATTTTATACGCCGACACTATTACCAAATCTATGCAGGCGGCCATCGAGGAGACGAATAGGCGCAGGTCGATCCAAGTGGCTTACAATCTTAAACACAATATTACTCCTCAGACGATTAATAAAGAGATCAAAGATATTTTGAGTATGGTCAGTTCTGGCAGTACTGTCGATTCTCTGGGCTCATCTTTCTCAGAAGCA
>JAFSXH010000070.1 GCA_017444165.1 bacterium
ATACTAAAAATGTGGTTATCTTTGAGGGAGAGGATCCGCGCTGTATCAGTTTTAAGGACTTTGTCAATGTAGCTATTCGTCCTGATTGGGATGCTAGAGTGGCTGAGACTAAGGAAGATGATCTCTGGACGATAGTCTACACTTCAGGAACTACGGGTTATGTACGCGGAGCTATGCTCAATCATGGCAGTATAGTTCACCAAATAGAGTGCCACCGCGATCGTTTGCCCGATATTAATGACAGTGACAACTCTTTCTGTATGTTGCCTCTGAGCCACATATTTGAGCGCGGCTGGTCGGCGATTCAGTACGCTTGGGGTATGACTCACAATTATTGCAAACCTTCCCCTGAGGCGATTAAACTTTTGCCCGATGTCAAACCTGCTGTAATATGTGTAGTGCCGCGCATTTTAGAGAAGATTTATGCGGCTATTTTCGATAAATTTTCTGCTAAATCTCTGCCTATGCGCAAGATTATTAATTGTTGTATTAAAGTTGGTTTAGATTATCAAAAGACGCTTATTGATGGGGAAACGCCATCTCTTTGGCAAAAATTGAATAACAGCATTGCCGATAAATTGGTCTTCTCCAAGGTTAGAGATATTTTCGGCGGACATATAAAACATTTAGTTGTGGGCAGTGCCTCTTTGACTACAGCGGTTCATGAATTTTTCAGAGCTTGTGGTATCTTTATCAATAACGGTTACGGTTTGACAGAGACAACGGCTACTATTTCTTCTACATTGTTGGGGCACAGCCGCCCAGGTATGGTTGGCAAGCCTATGCCTGGCATCGAGATACGTTTAGGACAAGATAACGAGATACAAGTCAAGGGGCCAACGGTAATGGTTGGCTATTACAAAAATGAAAAAGACACTAAAGAGGCCTTTACAGAAGATGGTTTCTTCCGCACTGGCGATGTCGGTCAATTTGTGGCTGAAGATGGTTATCTCTGTATAACGGATCGGATTAAAGATATGATCCGCACCTCTACGGGTAAGTATGTGGCTCCTCAGTATCTGGAGTCGCGTTTGGCTATGTCTCCCTTGATCGAGCAGGCGGCTATCATTGGTGAGGGCAGGTCTTGGGTAGGGGCTTTATGTGTTCCCAATTTTGCTAAAATTGAAGAGTATGCTCGCAAGATAGGTCTGAAGTTTAGCAACTTGGATGATTTAGTCGTCTGTCCAGAGATTATCAGTTTTGTTAAAAAGAATATTGACGATCTCTTGAGTGATGTGGCTAAACATGAGAAGATCCAGCGTATCGCTCTCTTAACTAAGGCTTTCACTATCCAGGCTGGTGAATTGACACCTACGTTGAAGTTGCGCCGCAAGATCATATCCGAACACTATCATGATATAATTGCCGCTATGGATTCTTACGTTTTTGATTCCGCCAAGGGAATAATGTTGCCACATCCAGCGTAGAGGAGATATGAAAAAGATGGCTGTTAATTTTATGCCTTTTGCTAGGAAGATGGGAGCCGCCGGAGCTTCTGATATACAGGTAGAGTCGTTTAGACGCAATTACCTACAGGCTTTTGAGTCTGGCAAGTGTTATATTCATGAAGATGATATTGCTCCTGTCGGCAGTGTACACAATTTTATGGAGTTGCCGCAATTGTCCAAACAGCGTGAAAATGAACTCCTTAAGCGTTGTGCTGTTTTGAAACTCAATGGCGGGTTGGCTACCACGATGGGGTTAAAGGGAACTCCCAAGTCTTTAGTAAGGGTCAAAGGAACTCTCAGTTTCCTCGATATAACGATATTACAAATTCGTAGGAAGAGAGCGAAGATCGGGGCTAGGTTTTTGCCTTTGATATTGATGAATAGCTTCAATACTAGTGCTGAGACCATGAGTTGTATCACTAATAACAGGGCTATGCTCGAACAGAGTGTTCCTATGGAGTTGATGCAATCTAGAGTTCCGCGCATTAATGCTGATACTTTAGAACCGTACACCTGTAGTGAAGATCCCAATTCTGAGTGGTGTCCTCCAGGTCATGGGGATATTTACATGTCTCTTTACAGTACCAGTTTATTGGCTGAGTTGTTGAGCAATAATATTCGTTACGTATTTCTGTCTAATATTGATAATTTAGGGGCTAGTTTGGATGCTCGCATTCCCGCTTTGATGGAAGAGCGTCGCTGTCCATTTTTGATGGAGGTTTCGCGTCGCTGTGAAACTGACAAAAAGGGAGGACATTTGGCTCGTGATGTTTATGGTGGTTACGTTTTGCGCGAATCGAGCATGTGTACTCCTGAAGATCGTCAATATTTTAGTGATATAGACAGATACCGTTACTTTAATACCAACAATATCTGGTTCGATGTAGAGAAGATGTATCGTCTGGTTATCGGACACAATGGTCTTTTGAATCTGCCAGTTATAAAAAATAGCAAGATCTTAGGAGATGGCCAGAAGATCTTCCAATTAGAGACAGCCTGCGGATCGGCGATCTCACTCTTTGAAGATGCTATAGCCTTAGAAGTTCCGCGCTCTCGTTTTGCTCCTGTAAAGGGTTTGAGTGATCTCTTAGCCGTGCGCTCTGATGCTTATGTTATGCGGGAAGATAATACTATTACATTAGCCGATGGTAAGATGAGTCCCCCCGTTATAGTTTTACCCGAACAGGTGAAGACCATTGAGAGTATGGAGGCTATGTTTCCCTGCGGTATTCCAAGCTTAGTGAACTGTGATCGTTTGCAAATTGAGGGACCTGTGATCTTTGGAAAAGATGTGCGCTGTGTGGGTGAGGTGAAGATCTTAGCTAATTCCAGGGCTGTTATCGAAGATGGGTCCGTGTTACAAGGCGAGGTTGTGATTTAAATTGCGTCGCGCCGTATATCCTGGCAGTTTCGATCCCCCGACTAATGGACATGTCGATATAGCTCGAAGAGCGAGTTATCTAGTTGACGAATTGATTGTGGCTGTGGGTGTCAACGTTCATAAAGTGTCGCTCTTCACTTCAGAGGAGCGGGTACAGATGTTGCAAGAGTCTTTAGTCGATCTTAAAAATATAAAGGTTATGAGCTATTCTGGTCTTTTAGTCGATTTTTTGTCGACCGTGCAGTCTAGTATCATTGTCAGAGGGCTGAGAAACGAGACAGATTTTGCCAGTGAAATGGAGATGGCTCAAATTAACAGTCAGTTGTCTCCAGGGGTAGAGACCATATTTTTGCCTGCTAAAGATTCTCAACTCTTCTTGAGTTCCAGTTGTGTGCGTGAAGTTGCTTCTTTAGGCGGTGATGTCACTTCTTGGGTTCCTGAGAAAGTTTTACATTATCTTAAGAACAAGTTATAAATTTTGCCTGCAATTGCCAGATAGTTTTTGTTTCACCATTTGTTACTATTTGTTGTAACAGAGGGGAGTTTTTTGAAATATAGGGAACCTCACCTCTCGATAAAATTTGCTCGTTTGGAGTGTAAGTGTTGTGGGTAGCGTTCGTCTCGTAGAAGTCAATAAAATTTACGATGGTTGGAAGCCAATTCCTAAGAAGTGGTATGAGTTTTGGCGGCCCGGGCGTGTGCCTAATAAGGTTCATGTCGTTAAGGGTATGAATTTAGATATAAAAGAAGGTGAGTTCCTCGTTTTAGTTGGTGGTTCTGGATGCGGCAAATCTACCACTTTGCGTATGATTGCAGGACTGGAGGAGATAACTAGCGGTGAGATCTTTATCGGTGATCGCAAGGTGAACGATGTCTCTGCCAAAGATCGCGATATTGCTATGGTTTTCCAGAGTTATGCTCTCTATCCTCACTTCACTGTATTTGACAATATGGCTTTTGGTTTGCGTCAGCGCAATTACTCTGAAGAGAAAGTTAAAGAATTGGTAGATAACGCTGCCGATCTTTTGGGTATCCAACATTTACTTTTGCGCACTCCTAAAGAGCTTTCAGGTGGTCAGCGTCAGCGTGTAGCTATGGGAAGAGCTATTGTGAGAAGGCCGCAGGTCTTCTTGATGGATGAACCGCTCTCTAATTTGGATGCTAAACTCAGAGTCCAAATGCGTGCTGAATTGCAGAAGTTGCATCGCACTCTGGGAGTCACCACTATTTACGTCACTCACGATCAGACTGAAGCTATGACTTTAGGGGATCGCATAGTGCTCATGCATAAGGGCATCATTCAGCAGGCGGATACACCTTTGCAGATGTATGATCACCCTGCTAACAAGTATGTAGCAGGTTTCATCGGTACTCCCTCGATGAATTTTGCCGAGGTTAAGTTAGAGGCGGGTGAAAACGGGGCTGTCCTCATTAAGGGTAAGGGGTTTACTATTGAGGTCGCCGAAAAATTGGCGGAGGGATTGAAGAAATTTATCGGTGTAGAGTGTACTTTGGGTCTGCGTCCAGAGGATATTCACGACCCTAAATTTGTCCATGAGAGTGAATTTATGGCCAAAGTTAAGGTTGAGGTGGAGGTTTATGAGCCGATGGGTAATGAGGTCTCATTGCATATCGTCTTGGGTGAAGAGCATTTTATTGCTCGCATTGATCCACACACCGAGGCCAAGGTTGGTGATGTTGTAGAGTTTGATATTGATACGCGCAAGTTCCATCTTTTTGATAAGAGCGAAGAGGAAGTAGCCCTTCTTTAGTAGTTTTGATTGAGTGGGCAGACAGGCGAATAAAGAAAAAGTGAACAGCTAAAACTTTTCGGCGCGTGTGTTTTTATACGTTGAGAGGGGAAGCTGTTCGTTTTTTAGGCTGGAGGAGTATTTTGGTTGATAATCTTACATTTTCTAGAGAGGGTATAGGGGTCGTTGCCCATGTAGCTGAACCCACCAATTTCATCCAAGTGGGCAATGATGATTCAGAGGGACTGCGCATCTATGTGCGTTACAATTTGTACAGCGATTTAAATAATTTCGCTCTGGAAAATAGTTCTCAGGAGAGAGCGTGTCTACTTTTAGGTTCGCATTCTAAAGATGATGCTTGGATCAAGGTAGAAAATTTTGTCAAAGTAAAGGCTAATATTGGCAGTTTAGGATCTGAATCTGTTTGGAAAGAGGCTATGTCAGAAGCCTCTAGCAGTTTCCCTGGCATGAGTGTAGTTGGTTGGTTCCATTCTCATTCTGGTACAGATATAAATATCACTGAGCAGGAGAAGAGTGTTCACAGCAAGTTCTTTTCTAAAAAACGCCAAGTGCTTTATATCACCGATATGATAGTGGGTGATCGCCGTTTTTATATTAACAAAGGTGGTAATATTGTGAGTAGTGGCGGTTTTCGTATTTATGATAAACAAGAGAAGGTCGCTTCTAATACATCTGCTAAACAGAGAGATACTCGTCCTGAAGATTATATTCAGGAGCGTTATTTGGGACGTGAAATTGATCGTCTGCGCAAATTGATCGAAAAGCCCTCTGTTCGTCCCATTGATTATGTTATTATCGTTCTTATTGCTATTGATCTGCTCACTTCGCTTCTGCGCCCTGCACCAGTAGCCAAGATAGATCAGCGAGATATTTTGGCTAATCAAAATACTGTTATACAAAAAGTTGAAGGTGTTGAAAAGCAGATTCGCACTTTAGATCGTCAATTGGAGAGTATGGGACTTTTGGATAAGGAGCTGGAGAGTGCTTCCACTGAATCGGTTCATACTTCTAAAAATTCTGATAAATCCGTTGAAGAGAAGTCTAATAAAAATAAAGTTGCCTTAAGTGGTAGCCGCATTCGTATTCATACGGTCAAGTCGGGAGAGACTATCTCTAGCATTGTTGATAAGTATTATGGAACTTCCAGTGAAAGCGTCTGTAAGGCTTTGATTAAATTTAATAAATTATCTGAGAACGACTATATTTTACCAGGCGATAAGTTGCGTATACCTTCGCGCGAAAAGTTGGGAGTCTAGATTAAGATGAAAATGAGGGCATTACTCTCTTTGAATACACTGCTATTATCTGGAATTGTGGGTAGTGGTAGCTGTGACTGGGTAGGGGACAAAGAAGAAGTTTACGTTGTCAGTGTCCCTGTGGCTAGTGTTTATGCGGACATTTACGATGATTCTGAGAGAGTGACCCAAGTTCTCGGCGGTGATGTAGTCATTGTAAAAAAGAGAGATGCTGTACGCTCTCTTTTTAAGATTATCGTTCCAGATCAGTATAGAGAGAGTTATGGTTATCCTGGTTGGATGGAGAGGCGTTACTTAAGTAAAGTTGCCTCTACTAATCGTAATAATATATTTGTGAGTGAACCAGTAGCCCTTGTTTATTCCTCTCCTAACATAAAAAGTGATACTATCGGCAAGTTTTACGCTTTCAGTTCGCTCCAGTGTGATCTTAAATTTAAACATCACAGTTTTTGCTCCATTAAAATGCCAGGGAGTGGTCGGGTAGGTTACGTTTTGAAGAGCCACGTATCCAGAGATTATCTTCCCGCTAAGGGTAAAGAAATAATTAAGAGTGCCTGGAAATTTAAAGGTACTCCTTATCTGTGGGGCGGTTTAAGTGCTAGCGGTATAGATTGTTCTGGTTTCGTCTATATCGTCTGCAAAATGCACGGTCTCTTAGTGCCGCGTGATGCCGATCAGCAGTTTTTAGTAGGTCGAGACGTAGCTCGAGATGAACTAGCCCCTGGAGATACCGTATTTTTTGGTAAAGATTATCAAAATGTTGGTCATGTTGGTTTTTATTTAGGAGATGATTATTTCTTAGATGCTTCAGGGCGCAATGGAGTCAACCGCAGTTCTCTGAAGGATCCTAAATATATTGATTGTTATCTAGGGGCTAAACGTTTCTATTGAGCATCCAGAGTTATAGAGACGATAAACTTTTTGTTGCGCCTCCAGACGGTCAATTTGATCTTGTCTCCAGCATGGCAGCGGGCCAATTCGTGGAGCATAGCGTTAACTGAATTAATAGTCTTGCCGTTGAAAGCACTGATTGTGTCTCCTGGTTTTATGTTGGCTCTATTAGCTGGTGAACCCTCAACTACTTGGGTGACAAAGACACCGCTGGCTAATTTTATGTCAAAATCTTTGGCTTTTTCCGAGGTGAGGGTGGCCCCACTCAAACCTAACCAGGGTCTGCCATTACTGTCTGATATGTAATTGGAACTCTCATCTGAAGAACTGGAATCAGAGCTTATGAGCTGCTGAGCCACGTCGAAGGCACTCTTTATGGGAATAGCAAATCCTAGCCCCTGCGCCTTATCGTAACCATTGGCTGGTCCCGTGTAGACTAAGGCGTTTATACCTATAAGCTCACCCCTGGAGTTTAGAAGAGCTCCGCCAGAAGAGCCAGGGTTGATGGCAGCATCAGTTTGGATGAGATTTTGGTACTTTATGCCCTTAGTCTCAATGTTTCTTCCCAAACCACTGATCATGCCCTGTGTCACTGTACCCGTAAAACCTAGGGGATCTCCTATAGCTATGACTGTTTGACCTACACGCAGGTGATCAGAATTGCCTATTTTGGCTACAGGCAGAGAAGAAGCCCCTATTTTTATTATGGCTAAATCTTTATCGGAGGCTATTTTATGTATTTTGGCTTCAAATGTCTTCTTATTCTTCAATTGAACTTTAATTTGTTTGCCGCCTTTGACAACGTGGGCATTAGTTAAAATATAACCATTGGCGTTGATTATTACCCCTGCTCCTATGCCTGGCTTATTCCTATTTTGTCTGTAAGTTCTCACGGAAACAACAGATTCTGAAGCTCTGGCTATAGCGGCTACACGTTCACTCTCTTCGTTAGCTTCCACTAGTGTAGTGGGTATGATTATAGCTACTAAAGCTAAAATTATGAGCAGCCAGGGATGGCGGTGTGTATTCAAAGGAAAACCTCCACTAGTTTCAATAATTTTCATTCTATATCGACTTCGTTTGCTCCAACAGAGGTTAGCAGACGTGTAACTCTCGATCTTTCCACTTTTTTAGGTAGATTTATTATAGCTTTTACAACGACGTGATCCTCTTCTAAATTTACATTTATGTTGTAAATTTGCAGATCGTATTCAGCCAATCTGTCGCAGAGTTTTTTTACAATATCCTCTTGGTTGGGAAATACCGCCTTAATCTTAACTTGGCGAAAACCAGCCATCTTCTTCTCTAACTTGTGCAAAAATATCAGCGTCAACAAAGTGAGTAAACTTGTGGAGCAGGCCAATATGTAAGCTCCTGCTCCGCAACTCATACCGATGGCGGCCACAACCCACAAGGTGGCTGCCGTGGTCAGACCGCGTACTGTAACCCCCTGTTTCATGATCGTTCCTGCTCCTAGAAAGCCGATACCACTCACTACTTGGGCAGCTATGCGCTCCGAATCGCGGTTGTGTTGGCCGTCAATGAAGTAATAAAACGAAAGCACAGTAAAGAGGGCTGAACCTACTGAAACTAAAACGTTAGTACGCAATCCTGCAGCTCTGTTCATAGCCTCGCGCTCTAAGCCTATGGCCCCTCCTAAGAAGGCCGCCAAAACTAGTCTGAGTATAAAATCCAACTCTGAAATTTCCAATAATTCTACCTCACAGCATGGCAACTACTTTTTCATCATTTTTAAGATCAGCATAGATTTTATCTAACTGTTCTCTGCTTTGAGCGACTATTTCAACAGTTACAGAGACGAAGTTTCCCTTTTTACTGCTAGTCTGTCTACAATGTTCTAATTTTAGCTCAGGAACGTGTACAGAGACTAGATCAAAAGCATATTTAAGAAAATCACCTTCAGAACGACCGAAGATTTTGATGGGGAATTTGCAAGGGAACTGCATGGCCTTGCCCTGTGGATCGTGTTTAGCTATAAAATTGGCAGATAGATCATCCATATGTTCATGTTGGCATTGTTCACAATGGCAATCGTGATGATGTGAGTTACTCATTTTTTCTTCCTCTGGTTATTTTTTTTATTCTCTTTGTTAACTGTTTTACTTTGTCCAGGTTGTGTATCAGTTTTACTTTGCTCGCTGACTTTCTTTGGAGGCTCTGCGGATTCTGGCTCTAGTTGGAAGGCTTTTTGTGGATCGATGTAATTAGCCACATCATCCCACATGGTATTGGCTTTTATCCATTTGTCCTGAATTTTCAAAGATTCTAAAGCGGAAAATTTCCCATCATAGGCTTTTAGCCTCTGGCC
>JAFSXH010000071.1 GCA_017444165.1 bacterium
CCTTTAGGCATGTAACAAAAAGCTGGAATCTCTCTGTCAAATGATGGGTAATTAAACAACTGAGGAGCGGCAAAGGTCTGGGGATTTAACCCGCCGATCTCGCTGTACGTCCAACGAGTGCTCTTGTCACCGTTATTTAAGTCCACCGTGTAGGTATCGCAAGGCAAATTGCCAGAGCCCACACTGACGGCCAAGAGACCTTCAGGAGAGAATTTTATACCGTACACCACACCATCGGGCAGAGTCTTGATCTGACGAACTTTGAAACTGCCTTTGCGCAGATCACAGATATAAACTTTATTAAAGCCACCCTCATTGCTCACAAAAGCTAAATTGTTTCCATCTTTAGAGAGTTCTAAGTTGACAATATCGCCCTGTATGTCCTTGGCAATATAACCGATCTTACCCGTGGAGATACTCTGAATAGCTAAACTCTGAAACTCTCCTTCCCTATCGGTAGTGAAAAGTACACACTTACCATCTGGAGTAAAACGGGCCTCTTCACCTAAGGCAAAGACAGGGGCCTTCTTCTCACCAGGGCGCAAACCGACTGGATAAGTTTTGCCCGTATTGAGATCTAAAACTTCCATTATTGAATTGGTGATCGAAACGTACTTATAAACCAGCAATTTACTGCCATCGGCCGACCAATCCATAACACACCAATAACCGCCAGGGCTGTAAACCATTTTGGCCTCTTGAGGATTTTGAGGATCCATGATCCAAATATCCCAGTCACTGCCATTTCTCTGAGTCGACTGATAAGCGATCTTCGTCCCCTCGCTGTTCCAAACTACACTGCCATAACGAGCCTTGCCATTAGTTAAAAGCTTACTGCGCCCATTGCTAAAATCGAAAGAGTAAAGCTGATAGCTCTCGTTGCCGCCCACATCCTTCAAGAGGATCGCCTGATTCTTGCTCCTGTCGGGATTAACAACAATATTGTTGACGGGCTCATTGAAGAACGTCAACTGCTCACGGTAACTGCCTGGACTAGCCACACGGTAAAGTTGGGTCGTCTGGCCCAAACGGGTAAAGATCAACATGCCATTGCTAGCAGGGTCCCATCCACTCACAACCGCCGCCCTGACGTTGGAATACTGTTCCAAACGCTCAGAAATATCTGCTGGCACACTCTCTGGAACACCTTCCATAATCAAATGGCCCTGAACTCGGCGTTCAACCTCAGGAGCAGGTTCAGCAAAAGCGGAAAAAGCGGGGAAAAGTACACTTCCCATAATACCTAAAGTAATAACTAGCTTAGAGTAATTCACTTGCACCTCATCCTTTCAAAATTAAAAAATAAAAAAGAGCTTGCTATCTAACTCGCAAGCTCCTTTCTTCAGAATGCTATTTTAAAAACTTATTTGAACTTAATGCTACCGTAATCCTTTTCAGGAACGAGCACACGACCGTGCTTATCGGCTACACCTACGTTCACACAATTGCCCTGGATCTTGAACTTCTCACCGGTGAGAACGTCAACCATAACATCGCCATCGTGAAGAGGGCTACCCTCACGCAAAGGAATGTTGCGGTTCTGCTGGCCGTAAGAGTTATTCAAAACGGTAATGCACTCTTGACCCTCGTGACGGCGGCAGAAGGCGTAAATCTGGTCGTCCTGCCACATCTCTTTCTGCTCACCAAACTGCAAGGCGGGCATGGCCGCACGAGTAGCGGTCAGTTTCTTCAAGTGATCGGCAATGTAGGGCTTCTCACCAAAGCGCATATCATGACGGTTGTCAGGATCACCACCGCCCTCTAAGTTGATCTCATCACCGTAGTAAATGGAAGGAATACCGCGACAAGTCATGATCAAGTCCATAGCCAACATCATCTTATCATCACCGCGCTGACCAGCGAAGTGAGCAAAACGCTCAAAGTCATGATTGTCAACTAAAGTAACCAACTTGCTGGCATCGTCATACTTGCTATCCTCGGCGAAGCGGTTGCCGATGTTTCTGGCACTGCCATCTTTAGCGATGGTGTCGCGAATGGTGTAATACAAAGGCATGTCGAAGAGGCTATCGATACCATCGCGCTGATAGTTAGAAACTACGTTAGGATCGCCGTGGAGAACCTCACCCAATACGAGGAAGTCTTCGCCCATCTTCTCTTTAATGTCGGCACTGAACTTCTGCCAGAACTGGTGATCGATGTGCTTGACAGCGTCTAAACGGATACCATCAGCACCAGTCTCTTTGATCCACCAAAGAGTATTGTTCAACAAGAACTCATAAGTCTCAGGATTGCTCTGATTGATGTCGGGCAAACCGCAGAGATCGCAGTTCTCTACCTGCCACTGATCGTTCCAGTTAGTAACACCACCATTATGATGCAACCACTCGTGCTTGCTAGGATCGGTCGTCCAAGAGTGACCAGGGGCCACCTGATTGAGTACGGTATCCAAAACGACCTTCATGCCCTTTTCGTGAGCCTTAGCCACGAGTTCTTTAGCATCGGCCATAGTACCCCAGTGCTCATCTACTTTGTAGTGATCCTGAATCCAGTAACCATGATAACCAGTACCGCCATAAGCCTCTTCTACATTGTCATAAAGAGGAGAGAGCCAGATACAGGTAGTGCCGAGATCTTCAAGATAATCGAGTTTATCGATAATACCGCGCAAGTCACCACCGTGATAGCCAGTGTTGCTACCCTTGTTGATGTTGAAGTTGTTGGAGGGATCACCATCGTTGAAGCGGTCGGTGAAGGGGAAGTAAATAACCTGAGAACCCCACTTTTGATGCCAAGAATCGACTGAAGCGGTCTGAACGGCCTGCGTACTAGCTACCTCAGCTGGTCCTTCAGCTTGCTGAGCAGTAACAGAAGCGAAGATAGATCTGGTCATAAGCCCCTTGCCAGGATCTTCAGATCTAACTAAAGTATCTGAAGGAAGGGGAACCGCCGTAGCTTCTGGCTTAACAGCCTGAGCTACAGGAGCAGATACGCTGGAAATAGGCTGATTCGCAATATTAAAATCAGACACGCTAGAAATCATTGACCGAACCTCCGATGAGCTTATATTTAAATATGTTATAAACATGAGTACAATTAAATGCACTATCATAATTCACAAATATGGATATTACTTGATTCGCATTATAGCAAAAATCGCCTTAAATATGTTGCCAAAAAATTGACATATTAACGAAAATTAATTCAAGTTATCATTAAATGGCAGTTTATAATTTTTCTGCTAATTGCTCATTTCAAATTGTAACAGTTTGTCCCGATAATATTCGTACTGTTTCCGTCTTGCTTCGATCTCCGCAGGCAAGCCCTCGGAGAGATCGTTACAAAGTTTCTCGAAGCGATCTAGAATTGATGCTATGCGTTCTTGTTCTTCAAGTGAGGGAACGGGAACAGGATATTCATTCAGCATAGGTCGCCTAATTGATGATACTGATGAATGAAATCCCGCTTTTGAAATGTAGTCATAAAAAGTCGCTTTCATATAGTAAAAAAAGAATTTTGGCATCACATCATTTGAAACAATATGTATTCTATATGCTCTTTGATGTAAAGCATATTTGCCCTCGAAATAATGAAATACTTTTCCTACACCTACACCGTCACCAGCAGTAATGATAGCTGTTTCATCATATTCATAGCTATCTTTCTTTAATGGCTCTTGCGAACGAACAAAGAAAGAATATTGACCGTTTTCAACTGCTTCATTAGTATTGCTACTACCTGTTCCAATTTCAGCAAGTGTTTGTAGTGTCCGCCATTCGCATTCACTTCCAAAAGTGAGCAATTTATCACGATAATACTCATACTGTTTTTTACGCGCTGTAAGCTCCGCTGTAAGCTCCGCTGTAAGCTCCGCTGTAAGCTCCGTGAAATTGTCAAGTATCTTGACAATTTCACGCTGTACCTCTAAAGGTGGAACGGGGATTCTTATATCCTTAATAGCAGGAACACTTGAATGTACGACTTTGCTTTTAACCTTACCCTTGCTTTTTTGTGCCTGAGCCGAAGTTGTTGAAAGAACATAGGATAGGTATTTCGGATTTTGATTATGTTTCAGTACAACAATATCACCGCCTGCAAGACACTTTTCGTGTCCGACATAAGCCGTTGATTTGGCTATATCCTCAACACTTTCACCCGTGATAGCAAAGAGTATATCGCCGTGTTCAAAGTATTTCTTGCTATGTATAGTGCTTTCATCAGTATGCGAGACACAAGTATCAAAGTGAATGCCATAGGTAGTGTATATCTCGCCATATCGAACACAGGGAGTGCCTTCTTCCGTTACCTGGTCTCTTGTTATCCCTGCACCTCTGAATATATCGGTTGCAACATCACCTAGCTTTTTATATTCCACCCCATTCGGACAAAGCTCTTTTATCAGTTGTTCAAGTCTGCTCATGTTCCCACTCAACAATAATTGCTAATTGTTAATTGCTAATTGCTAATTGCAATCAAGAAATTTTGCCACATAAATTTGATATTGACGTTGCGCTTGATCTGATCTTTGGCCTTCAAGGCTTCTTCTAAAGTGCGCTCCAAACTCGCTTCGCTCATATTTTGAGAAACTTTTTGCAAACTCTGCATACAGTCAACATTTATGAGCAGATCGCTTTTGGCTCCAACTTTCAAGCAGAGGGCATCGCGGAAAAAGCTCGAGATCATCTCAAGAAAGTACTCATTCTGCAACCTATCACTAGAAGCTAATTTCTCTAGCGTGGAGGCCGCCTCCAGACGCTGCCAAAGAGAAAACTCACTGACAGAACCCATTATCTCCATGATGGCTACGCGATTATCCCATAAATTTTCGTTGTTGACAAAATCCCAGGCCCGACCCAGAGAACCAGAACTTATGCGAGCGACAACTCTAGCCTTTTCATTGGCCACACCTTTGGATATGAGAAATTGACTTATATCATTGCTGGAGAGAGGGTTAAATTCGAATTTGCGACAGCGAGAGGTCACTGTAGGCAAGAGACCTACTTCACCGTGAGCGATTAAAATTATGATTAGGGATTCTGACGGCTCTTCTAAAGTCTTGAGCAACGCACTTTGAGCCTCTTCCGTCAAGCGTTGAGCCTCGTCTATGAGCCAAAAACGATAACCGCCCTCGTAGGAACAGGTTTGCAGAGAATTTATACCTTCGCGGATCTCCTCAATGCCGATACTGCTCTTATTGTCTGCTAAAGTCAAAATTCTCACATCAGGATGATTGCCATTGGCGATACGCCGGCAATTGACACACTGTCCACAAGGCAGGCCATTTCGATTATCTATACACATAATGGCCGAGACAAAATACTGAGCGGCCAGAAACTTACCGATCCCTTTTATCCCTGCGAAAAGGTAACTAGGGGCTAAATTACCCTCCGCAACCGCCTTTTGTAAATATTGTAAAACCCTCTTATGACCGACTAACACCTTGATTTATGAACTCTTCCACGTATTGCCATATTTGTGCACTGATAGACTCAAAATCATCTTCAGCATTGATATATCGCCAACGCTCTGCACCACCATTGAGCGAAGGATCTACAAACTCACCTTTTGTTAAGAGCTGATAATTACGGCGCAATTCTCTAAAAAACTCCTCTTTTTCACGTTCAATGCGATCTAGGGAAACTTTTTGGCCGCCATAGCGTTCCATCAAACGCTGATAACCTGTCTCATAACTGAGATCTAGAAAGAAGGTCAGATCGGGCCAACAGTCACGAACAACCATATTATTTAGAGTTTCCACCCACTCTAGAGGCAATTTTCTCGCCCCCTGATAAGCCAACGATGAATCAGCAAAGCGATCACAGATCACCCAAGTACCCTCATCCAAATGGGGTTTAATAAACTCCTGCACATGTTGGGAACGAGAGGCCTCAAAGAGAAGGAGTTCTGTCAAAGAATCCATACCTTTATTTTGGGGATCGATCAACAGAGAGCGGATCTTCTCC
>JAFSXH010000072.1 GCA_017444165.1 bacterium
AAGACTCACAACAAAAAAACCTTTAAAACAGTTATCCATCTCATCAACGCGATGAGATGGATACTGTAGGACAATTATTGTCTAGTCGGTAACTACATTAAACTTGGCCTGTGGGGCCACAGCCTTTATTAACGAAGAAGTCGAACGAGAGTGGGTTATCGTACACCCATTCCGCTCTACTAACACGGCTTCCACAATATCGGCCCACTTGTAACCCTTGCCTACCGCCATAATCAAAGCGGCCTGTAAGGGAGAGAGTGAAGGATTGAAAGCCACATTTTCCAGATAAAAACCGCTAACTGCGCCGCCATCTTTGAAGCGCAAGGCCACAGCTGCATTACAATGAGTGTAGGGAGCGTAGGTCTTATTAGCCGCTCGCAAGGCTATCTTAACCAGCTCATCATCGTTATTTTTAATAGTTATAGGAGCTTCTATAGCTATAGGACAACCAGATTCTACACCGAGATCCCAGGGACCGAAGGAACGTGGCAATAATTCCTCCAAGCTTATAGGATGGCGTTCAGGAATCAAGATTGCCAAATCTTTGTTGCAAGCCATCTCATTTAGAAATTGGCGACAGCCACCACAAGGTTCGGAAGAGACAGCCAAAACAGAGACAGCCTTTTCACCATGGTTTATAGCATTGCAGAAGGAAGACTGTTCACTGTGAATGGTCTGACTTAAATTATCTCCATTGAATTCAACATTAACGCCTAAATAGAGATCGCCACTCTCACCCATGGCACAAGAACCCACTCGATAATCAGACACAGGAACGACGGCATACTCTTTGGCAACGCAGATCAACTCCACCATAAGTTGATATTTGGAAATACCTAACCCAGAAGCTATCCTTTCAGCCTCAGCTCCACTTATATGGAAAGGATGCTCCGGAAGTAGCGATTGCAACTTACGAGTAACGTCAGGAGAGGGCTTAGATACTTGAGTATCTTTCTCCAGGAGACCAGAAAAACCCATTAAGACTCGGCTCCTTACTATAATATTTTTAAGGGGTTAGTATATTACTACAAAAAGGGGAAAAAATAAACCCCCACCTTCAAGCAAAATATCTATCAATAATTATTTTACTCTGCTAATCACAATGATCTCTCCTCTTGCAACTTTTCCAAGGCCTCTTTAGCCTCTTCATTACCTTGCTTGGCCGCCTCAGTGTACCATCTCATACGTTCATCAGCTATTTTGGCTTCTCTTTCAAAAACATAACTTGGTCTGTAAATTAAACTTAAAAAATTTTTGTAAATATATTGACCAAAGGAAGCCAACACATATTGAGATTCAACATCGCCTCTCTCAGCTGAAGAGTGCAATTCTCTGTATAATTTGCAATATCTGGGTTCACAAGCCCATAAATCATAGTGAGGTCGAACGCCACTGCGATCTGAACCCACGCTGTAATATTTTAGAGCTTTAAATAGATCTCTTTCTACTCCATATCCACCCATCTCATAAATAGCCCCTGCACGATCACGTGCACTTGAGCTATAACCTATACCTCCACCATTATCAAAAATTTTTATCGCCTCGGCATAATTTTTATCAGTACCTATGCCAAAATAATAACAATCTAACAACATTGGAGTTTTATTAGCCTTAGCATACTCAAAGGTCTTTTTATACAATTTCACAGCCTCATCATGATCTTGACTCGTTCCTAAACCGCGATCATAACAATAAGCCAACTCAAAGTAACACTCCCCTCCAGCTTGACGATAATAATCTATCGCCTTAGTGTAATCCTGAGTAAGGCCAATACCATAAAAATACATATCTCCTAAACAGCACATAGCCTTATTAGAACCTTGCTCTGTAGCCAATTTATACCACTTTATGGCTTCTGCGTAGTCACCGTTGCCATAATTAGCTTCAACATAGTAGAAGTCCCCCAATTCCAACAAATCATCTTTGCTTATGTTTTTTCCGCTCTCCATTTCTTTTTTTCTATTAAAATCAAAATTACTTCTCCTGCCTTCAATCTCTCTCAATTCTTTTGAATGCTTATACCATCTTTCAGACTCAATATTGTCTTTAGGAACCCCCAAACCATAATCGTAACACACAGATAAATAGGCTTGTGAGGTATAATTATTAAGTTCTTTAGAAGCAACAGTAAGATATTTGGCAGCTAAATCATAATCTGCTTCCGTATCTTCCCCCAGGAGGTATATCTTCCCAATCTCAGCGTTAATAGACTTCACACCTCGTTCCGATGCCAACTTATATAGCTCCAGTGCTTTTTCTTTATCCTCTAATAACCCGTAACTTCCACCATAATAAAAATTTCCTAAATCCCTAGTGGCCTCACCATTGCCATTTTTAGCCGCTCTATAAGT
>JAFSXH010000073.1 GCA_017444165.1 bacterium
CATTGAGCGGCAGATCTAGTCTCTACAACCTCATATTGCCCGTCATGGATCTTTACTAAATAGACCTGGCGGGCATTTAAATTTTCAGCTAACGAAAATCTACCTGTAACTCCCTGCCAATTGTGAA
This sequence comes from bacterium, assembly GCA_017444165.1. Classification (GTDB taxonomy): domain Bacteria; phylum Vulcanimicrobiota; class Xenobia; order Xenobiales; family Xenobiaceae; genus RGIG3641. The sequence goes on from JAFSXH010000073.1 coordinate 128, forward strand.
TCGAAGCTAGATAATCACGGATCTCTTGGCGCGAATATTTCCCCTCTTTGTAAGCTGAAAGGATAATTTTAGTAACATCATAAGCAGAAGCATCCAGGTGAGAAGGAGGCAATTTAGCAAAAGATTCTTTGAACTCTTCAACATACTCTTTCACTTGAGCCTCTTTACTGCCAGCATAAAAGTAACCTGAAAGGAGTATTCCTTCGCTGTCTCTATTCTTATTGGCGATGAGATCCTTGGTAAAAGGAGCCACATGACTGGCAATAGGAACACGCAGCCCCCTAGCTTTAGCCGCTCGACTAAATTCCAATAACGGCAGAGCGCGAGAATCAGAAAAGAAAATGCTATCTACTTTAGACTGGCGCAGACTCTCAACAACTTTTTCAAAATTTACATTGACGTAAACGAGATCAGCCCCAACTTCACCCCCCTTTTTTATAAACTCTTCTTTAAAATAACTAGCCATATCACTAGAGAGTGTACTATCTTGATCGACCAGAACTCCCACGTTCTTACAGCCCTTATCCCTCAGATAATCGGCAATAATTTGACAGCGACGATCATTCGTATCAGAGACAGTAAAAATATACTCCCCCTGCTTCCACAATTCTGGCGAAGAGGCCACAGGTGTTAAAATGGGCATCTTACTAGCATTAAAATAAGGACTCAAACTTAAAGCAAACTGGGAACTAAAGGGGCCAATTATTACTGAATAATCATCATCTTCAACCAGATCCTTGGCAATTTTAGCGGCTTGTTCCAAATTAGAACGATCATCAAAAATATCAATAACCACCAAGCGACCGTATTTATCGCCACCTAAACGGTTAAACTCTTTTTGAGCTAAAGATATTCCATAAAGCAAACGATAGGCCTCAGGAGCGTTAATTCCACTAAAAGCGGCCAATATAGGAATGCGAAAGAACTTGTGACCGCTCGTCATAACATTGACATTCTCTTTCCAGATATGGGCCTCAGCATCAGAGGGATGACGAAGCAGAGCCTTATCCAAATAATCAGCAGCCCTGGATAAATCACCTTTATGTATCCAATCTAAGGCAATTTCTTTGTCAGCATTTATTAATTCATAGGGCCGATCCAATTCAAAATTTTTCAAATCGTTTAATTGAAGATAACCACCTACCGCCCCTACAATAAATAAAATAGTACAAGCCCACAAGACCCAACGTGACCAGACGGGTGTTTCCGAAAATCTACCAGAGTTGATCTTATCCTTTAAAGTGTCAATTTCAGTATTTAAAGCTACTACTTCATTGTCTTTAGACACACTCTGAGAGGCCGCTCGATAGAAAGATTCATGTTTCAGGTCCTCTTTGAGAGCCGAATCATCCCCCGCCAATTCGTTCAAAATAGACATAAGTTCGGCAATAACTTCGTTGGCACTTTGGTAGCGATCATCGGCCTTTGTCTCCATCGATTTGGCGATAAAACTCAACAGATGTTTATTTAAACCACTGCGAAAATCTTCAACCTTGTGGCTCCCGCAGACTGGCGAAGGCACTTTAGCAGTCAACAAAAAGTAGAGACAGGCTCCCAAGGAATAAATATCGGCCCGCGTATCACTCTGCACATCCTCTTCCCACACCTCAGGAGCGGCATAACCGACCGATCCTACACTGGCACTATCGCGATCTTTTTTAGCATCGAAAAAACGGGCTAAACCAAAATCGATCAACTTTATGCAACCATCTTTAGAGAGCATAATATTTTCAGGCTTGAGATCGCGAAAGATCACAGGAGGATCTTGATGATGCAAATATTCTAAGACCTTGGCTATCTGTAAAGCCCAACCGATGGCTTCTCTCTCTTCAACAGGCCCCTTTTCTGCGACAATTTCAGCTAAATTAGACCCTTCAACCTCCTCCATAATCATATAACTTATCTCGCCCTCAGTAAAATAATCTACGATAACGGGCAGACTGCGATGGATCAAAGTAGCTAAAAATCTAACCTCGCGCTCAAATTTGCGCTTGGCCTCCCCCAATTGGGACTTATCTTCAAAACTTAGTTTCTTCAGGGCCCAAAACTTGCCAGGCAGACGGAGATCTTCCACGCGATAAACCTTGCCAAAACCTCCACTCCCCAAAAGGCCGACAACTTTATAACGTTCCTGAAATACCTTGCCCAAAAAGATCGAACTCTCTAAAGGGGTATCGTTAGCGGCTAAAACGGTCTTATCATCCACAGCCTTTTACTCCGTTTCTCCAACAGGCAGACTGATAACGACGGTCATCCCCTCTTCCGAGGCTCGAGCTTCAACACAGCCATCATGCTTATGGACAACCTCACGCACGAGAGCTAGACCTGGACAACTGACTAAATCGGGATAAGCATTGCCAAAGAATGGTTCAAATAAGCGAGGTAACTCTTCTTTAGAGATTAAAGTGCTATTGGTAGTAAATTTAATTTTTATAAATTTATCCACAGTTAAAGTTTCAATATAAATGTGAGGATTAGCAATCTTACCTACAATCAAACAATCGCGAAAAAAGTTCAGCAAATTAGCTATAGCTTGAGACCATTGAGTAGAATTAGCTCGCACAGGAGGCAGATTGACACAATTTAATTTGGTCTCAATATTGTCACTATTCAACAATTCGCGAGAGAGCTCTAAACTCTGCATTACCACCTGATTCATGTCGGTGTAAGCACGCACAAAACGAGAGAAAGAGACATTCCGCTCCTGTTCCATAGATGCCTTTGAGTAAACGAGGAGCTTCTCTACAATATTTTTACACTTCTGCACCGCATCTTGGATAATAGCCAAACGCCTGGCACTGGTAGGATCGACCAATGTGCGCGAAAGGCTACCGACTACAGTCAAAACTGCCGTTAAAGGTTGACTCAATTCATGGACAACACCCGCCGCCAGACGACCAACACCAGCAAGATGGCTCTCTTGGGCGATCTCACCGCGCAACATCTGGATCTCCTCATGAGCCTTCTCCAAAGACCCTTCCCGTCCAAAACGCGGAGCCAGCAGAGCCGCCACTGAGGAAGCCGAACGCAACAAACTTATCTCCAAAAGATCGGGGCCAGAAAGTCCCTTATCCCAGTTGAAGTACATAACTCCACCATCGCCGTGGCCGTGCCAGATAGGCAAAAAGAGAAAGTGAAAACCCTTAACCGAGTGCTTAATCATCTCACCCGTACTCCAGCACTGATAAGCCAAATCTTTAACGACCTGAGCTAACTCTGTTCCTCCCACATCAGTACTGCCGATCCCCAAACCAGCCGCTGAAGCTAATTTTAACTCGCCTTCTTCAGCCCCGTGGTGTAAAAAGATAACACAACCACTAGCACTAGTCTCCTCAATACAAGCCTGACATAAAAGATCAGCCTGACTCTCAAAGTCATCCGTCACCAAAGGAGCCTCTTGAATAGCTAATAGGCTGTGCTGATAAGCGTCGCGTTTGCGCAAAAAATTGTACGACCACCAAGAGTAAAAGACGGCTAAAGCGGTAGTTACTAACCAAATTACGTAGAGTACCAAAACGAAAGACGATCCCTTCCCAAGAGAATGAGAGAGTTTTCACCTGTATTTATTTCAGTTCCTGCCCTAAATAATTAACTGCCCCCAACCAAGCTAAATAGTAAGCACGCAGATAAAACCAACTCAAGTTTTTTTCGGGAAATGTCAAACTTTCAATTTGCCACTCTCTAAGCGTATATATGAAATCAACTTTATTTTCTCGAGCGAGCCATGCCTCTTCATCCTCCAAAAGTTCTCCAAAATTCCGTCCCTCAGAAGTGGCCATAGTAACCAAAACTCGTCTTATAAATTCCCTATCTTTTCCCAAACGTTCCTTGAGCTCCAGACACGCTTTACAGTTACACAACAAAAGTTCTCGTCCACAATAATGTCTAAAATAATCTCCAACCTCTATATCCTGCCTCCAGCGATCATCGTGACAAGGAAAGATCTTACCAATATCGAGCTTTAACCACTCTTCCCAATCGCGCAACTGTTCAGCAAAATTATCTACAGAGTGCAAAAAAGGCCATGGATATTCCAAAGCATCGGCCGACCACAGAGACTTTAACTCTGGAACGTACAAAACCAATTGACCTGGACAGTGGGCGTTAGCCCTTAAAAAATGGAACTTTAGACCGTTGAGATCAAAAATATCTCCGTCCTCTATAAAATGATCGGGCAAGACTAGTCCCTCCTTGCCAGACGAACGCAACCTTTCAACTGTGGTACGACTAGCATATATACCTTGCAATGACCAATTAGAAGGTAGCGACTCAATCCAGGCTCGATTAGCCCAAGCGTGATCCCAATCGGAATGAGTATTAAAAAGATATATTTTATACTGACTATCGTTGAAGATATTTTCTGCTAAATAACTCAAAAAATCAGCGGCTACTTCGTTGAGCCATCCGCCATCTATAAAAAGAATCTTATCTCCAACTGAAATAAAATAAATCTGCAAAAAAATATCTAGGCCTAAAGTTCCAGCTTTAACTTTAGAACCTAGATCTAGAGGAGTATAAATCCATTTCCTCACGCTTCGGGGGTCACTCCCAAACCAGTCTTTTCTCTAACTTCAGCCAGAGTGGCCTTAGCCGTAACTCTCAGTTTGCGAGCCGACTCTATAAGTACTTCTTTAACATAATCTGGCTTTTGAGCCAACTCTGCTCTGCGCTCACGAATAGGAGCTATGGCCGCCACCAAATCGTTACTCAGAGCCTCTTTGAGTTCACCATAGCGCAAAGTTCCCGCCTGATACTGCTCTTGGAAATGTGCCACCGTCTCAGGAGTGGAGAAGACGGAGAGCAGGGTAAACATATTGGCTACGCCTGGACTCATCTGTCCATCAGGAGTCGCTCCACAGTCAGTTACCGCCCTTTTGACATGCTTTTTAATAACATTGTCGGGATCGCTCAACATAATGGCCGAACCCTCAACCGACTTTGACATCTTTTTGGTAGGATCGTTCAAAGCCATAACTCTTGTGGCTTTAGTCAGACGAGATTGAGGTTCAGGGAAAGTCTCACCAAAGAGAGCATTAAAACGACGCGCAAAGACGCGAGCTACTTCAAGGTGCTGCAACTGATCCTCACCTACAGGGACGACTTCAGCCTTGAAGAGCAAAATATCACTAGCCATCAAAATGGGATAAGTAAACAACCCTGCATTGACGACCTCCATACGCGCACTTTTATCCTTAAATTGGGTCATTCTATTCAACTCACCGATAGGAGCACAACAACTCAAGATCCAGGTCAACTCCGTAACTTCAGGGATATGAGACTGTACGTACAGAGTACACTTCTGCGGATCTAACCCACAAGCTAAAAGATCCAAAGCCGCCTCGAAAGTACGTTGAGGCAAAGTATGCGGATCTTTGTTAGCAGTTAAAGAGTGATAATTAGCTATACTATAAATGCACTCTCCCTCATCCTGCATCTTAACCCAATTCATTATGGCTCCAGCATAATTTCCCAAATGGATAGCACCAGTGGGCTGAATAGCGGAATATATCTTCATAAACATCTACTCCATTTTTATTTTCTTTAAAATTTACAAATTTACCAATCTTGCAAATACTCGATCACTTTAGAATTATCAGTCCTCTTCACAGGCTCTTCATCAGATTCAACTTTAGAATCTGCCTTAATTTCAACTGGCTTGACCTTCTCAACCTGCTTAACTTTTTCAGTCTGTTTAACTTGATCGTTTTGCTTAATTTGCTCTACTTTAACAACCTTAACTTTTTCAGCATCCTTTGCTGTAGCTTCATCTTTTTTGCGCTTGTCTTCAGCGATCTTTTTGAGCTTAACCTTATCTTTATCTAAGGGTAAGACCGCAGGAATTTGAAAGCGCACATCTATCCAGGAAAGTTTTCTCTTTTCAAGAGAGAGGATAGCCTTCAGTCTCTCCAATTTACTAGAGATATTCTCCAAACTACCCAAACGGATCTCTGTCTCTTCGCCTAAAAACTGAGCAAAGACACTGATATTTTGCATATCATCTATAAGATAATAATTTACCGTCAATTCCTTGAATTTAGAGATCTCAGGATCTATCTGTAAGAGAATTTTTATTAAATCCGTCCTAACCATTCCCCCATTAATAGCTAGAGGAAAATTCAATTTTAAACGAGGATACTTTGCAGATTGATTCTCAACTGTCTCCTCACCTAAAATGTGCCCCGTTTTATCGACATAAGCCCAACAACTTTTCAATTTATCCGTCCATACTAAAGCTACAGGCTCTCTCTCTTTGACGGATATGACTAAGACTCCAGAAGGTTTCAATCTGATCGTACTGCTCTCAATGACGGGATCATCTGCAACTAGATTGCCATTACACACCCAATCTATCCAAAACCAATCACCAACTTGAAAGGGACTATTTTTAATGAGAGTAGCTGTATCGACAAAATTATTGCCTTTTACTTCAATCTTAGATATTTTGAAAGATGGGGAAGCAAAAAAGAGCCCCTGTGCAATGACAAAGCTACAGAATAAAACTACACTCCGTCTAACAACATCAGAAATTTCTTTACTCATCTTCCCCATATAACCACTAAAGCCAACGAACTATCGCAAAAAGCAAAGAACTGCCACAGGAGAAGACTAATTAGTCCTTTAAACTCTCAGCAAAATCTTCCGCAAATTTGCAAATATTGCCAGCTCCCAAGAAAAGCACAATATCCCCTTGACGACAATGGGTTCTCACAAAATTCAACACATCGCTCTCTTGAGGCGCATAAACTACCTCTTTTACGCAACCAGTTTTCTGAATTTCCTCAACCAGACTCCTAGAACTCACACCTTCCAGAGGAATTTCACCAGCTGAGTAAATATCGGTAATAACCAGAAGATCTGCATCATTGAAAGACAAACAGTACTCCTCTTGAAAAAAGCGCGTCCTCGTATAGCGATGAGGCTGGAATATCACTACCACCCTCTTGGCATCTCCTGTGTGAGCCGCCCTGATAGCCGCTTTGAGCTTACTCGGGTTATGAGCATAATCGTCCACAATAGTCAGGCCTTGGCCACGCCCAACAATTTGAAAACGCCGTTTGACACCAGCAAAATTGGCTAAATAACGAACAATATCTTCGAACTTTAACCCAACTTCTAAACCAGCAGCTACGGCTGCCAAAGCGTTTTGAACATTGTGAACACCAGGGACATTTAGAACCAATTCCCCTAGTTCTTGACCATTGTAAATTATTCGAGAGCGCGAAGCATAATTAGCTAAAGTTATATCTACAGCATGGAGATCGTTCTCTGGATCCAAACCGTAGGTGATAAACCTCTTTTTAACTTGAGGAAGTATATCTCTCACTCCATGATGATCTCCACATAAGATCAGCAAACCATCTTGAGTGATACCATTTATAAACTTAACAAAGAGCTCTTGTACACGTTTAGTAATGAGATCAAAATCATAACCACAATCACTATAAGCTTCAGTAGCCAAGTTTACATCGGGATCGATACTGGTAACTATAGCAATACGTGGAGAGAGATCTAAAAATGATCCATCTGATTCATCGGCTTCAGCTACTAAATATTCGCCTTTGCCAAATTGGGCATTTGAACCTAAACCGTTGAGTTCTCCTCCTACAACAATAGTAGGTTCTAAATTAGCCTTTTTAAATATAGTCGCAATCATGGCTGAAGTAGTCGTCTTACCATGAGTACCCGCCACAGCTACACCCTTCAAAGGCTTCATAAGCAGACTCAACATATGACCACGATGAACAATTTCAATTCCGCGCCTCTTAGCTTCAATAAGCTCAGGATTATCGTCACTAATAGCCGAGGAGACCACTACGACATCGACATCTGGAGCCAAATTGTCACTACTGTGACCTAAAAATATCTCTGCTCCTAAACCCTTAAGTTCTTCAGTCAAATTAGAACTCTTAAGATCTGAACCTGAAACCTTCAAGCCCATTTGCAAAAGCACACGGGCGATACCGCTCATACCGATACCGCCGACACCTATAAAATGAGCATGTTTGAACTTTAATATACTCAAAATTACCTCTTCATAGACGCCATAATTACAGCCAAAACTTTGCTGAGAGCCTCTGGATGGCCCAAAGACCTAGAAGCCGCCGCCATCTTATTTTTGAGTTCATTATTGTCAATTATGGAGAAGACACTCTCTGCTAACTGAGCCTCTATCTGCTCATCAGCTATAATCTTTGCCGCTCCCCTCTCTTCCAAGATGCGAGCATTGGCCTCTTGATGATTCTCAGCCGCATGAGGATAAGGAACTAAGATAGAGGGCAAACCGCGCACAGTTATCTCGGACAGCGTAGTCGCTCCAGCGCGGCAAACGATCAAATCTGCTACAGCATAAAGCGCGGGCATCTCATCAGTGTAAGCTATGGGACGATAATCGATAGCCTTGCCTCTCACCAACTCCTGACTGCGCACAAAGACCTCTTCTAAATGCTTAGGACCAGTAATATGAATAACCGTCATATCTCTGTCAACCCATTTAGGCAAAGAGGCCAGCACGGCTCTGTTAATGCTAGCGGCCCCTTGACTGCCACCAGCAACAACCACACAAGGACGATCTTTAGGAATCCCCAGCCTCTCTCTAGCTTTTAATGAACTTATTCTTGTAATGACAGAATTAACAGGATTGCCTGTAACAATAATCTTTTCTGGAGCTATACCAGGATACTCTCCAGGAGTACTCACACAGACACACTTAGCCAAATGAGAGAGCCAACGCACAGCCTTACCAGCAAAGGCATTTTGCTCTAACAAAACAACTGGAATACCCAAAACAGCTGCCGCTAAAACTACTGGAGCACAAACGTAACTGCCCGATCCGACTACCACCGCAGGGTGTAAAAAGTTCAAATAGTAGAGACACTGGATAAAACCACAGCCAGTCTCCAAAATAGCCATAATCTTATCCCACCAACTGCCCTCTAATCCCTTAGCAAAAACAGGAGTTACAGGATAGCCCAAACGCTCCACTATTTCGTGAGCCATACCCTTGTAAGAGTCAAAGAAACAGGAAAGGATGCCGAAATTTTTCAACTCATCGGCCAAAGCTAAAGCTGGATAGAGATGTCCCCCCGTACCACCACTAGCAAAGACAACTTTAACAGCATTTTGTAAATTGACAGCACCAGTTGGGAAGACACTGCCCAACATATTCATGTTATTAATGGGAATCTGAGGAGGAAAAGGAATGGCTCCACCCATGACCTTATCGGTGTTATCAGTCCTGGCTCTAAAAGCATTAGCTACTGCTCTGGCCACTCCAGGGGAAATATTACTCTTCTCTTTAACACCTTCGGCCGCCGTCTCTGCCACAGTTTCTTCAACAGATTTTACAACGGTCTCTTCAACAGACTCTGTTACATCTTTTTCTGCGGTTTCTACAATTGGTTCTGACACAGCTTTCTCTACAGTCTCAGCTACCACTTCCTCATTTTTTTTCTCTTCCGCCATAACTCCACAACTCCCATGGACATATCGCCAGCTATTTTAACTAAGTAAAAAAAAATTCCTGGTTAGGTCAAATTTGCAGATTCATTAAATTAGCCCAAGTTAGATCTACACCTCTAAAATCATCACTAGAATTACAAATAGTGACCCCGCGAGGCACAAAGACGGCCTTCTCTTTCTTTACTTCTTTAACTTTAGGACGATCTAAATTATTAACCATATTGAGTACTATACCTATTAAGAATAATTCTACTAACATAGAACTGCCTCCATGAGAGACAAAAGGCAAAGGTATACCTTTATTAGGCAAGATAACGGTAGCAACGGAAATATTAATGATCGTCTGCATAAAAATTTGTATACCTATGCCAAATATCATCAACAAAGAAAACATATCTTTGTCTTTATTTATCAGACAGAACAAATTACAACAGAGAAATATTGAGGCTAAAAAGAATAGAATGATACCAAATCCAAATAAACCGTAAGTTGAACATATAGATGTGATCACAAAATCACAGTGAATCTCTGGGACCCAACTACTTATATAACGAACAAAGAGCGAACCAGCTCCCCAAAAACCACCCATACTTATAGCCTTAAGCGATTGAGTTGATTGATAATTTATTCCATTGGAGAAGGCTTCAGGAAATAAATAGCCCGCTATACGCCCAACACGATAACTAGAATGAGCGATATCGCCAGCATTACAATAAACAAAATAGGAAAAAACTAAGAAAAATGCCAATGCGGGTAAAAAGATTAAAGACATGCGATAAGATAAACTAGATACACACATACCCCAAATCACTAC
>JAFSXH010000074.1 GCA_017444165.1 bacterium
CTTTTCTGTCGTTGCTGACTATGGATACAATCTCTAAGGCAGGGTAATTTGTGCTTATGATTTGCCAATTGCTATTTAGTTCAGCCTGCCAATCTTGAGGAATTAATCCTGAAAATACTGTGGCATTAATATTTTTATCTATCAGAGAAGTCTTTTTGTAAAAACGTCCTTCGCTACTGGTCTCAATTGTTTTGTTTTTCTTTGTATCATCATTGAGAGTCCCTATGTAGCCTCCGCCATTATCACATGAGGGTGGCTCTTGAGGGTTGTTGGTAAACTCAGTCGTTTTAGAAATGTCTGTGGTGTTGGAAATGTCCTCAATAACGCTTATGTTAGAAGTTTCATCTTCAGAGTCATTGGAATAAAGTTTGAAAGCTAGAAAACCGCCTAAAATCAAAGTGGCCAGAAAGATACAGACAGCGAAAATGCCGCCTATTAAAATAAATTTATTGACATTACCTTTATTGTTAGCTTGGTTCCCATTTTGATCCATATAAATTTACACTCCTGGCAGTACTTATCTTTAAGATACTAGCACAACAATCGGAAAACTAAAACTATATTTTCAATTAATAGATTCGCATTACTTGAATGGTTGTCAGAACAATTTGAAAGAAGGAAGGGGTTTAAGGGCGTGGAACGCGGAAAAATTCGCATTTAAAAGTCGTATTTTTGAGGTGGTTATGTCTGCAAGGACTGTTGTTATTACGGGAATAGGTGTAGTCTCTGCTCTAGGTGTCGGCAAAGAGACATTTTGGAAGAATGTTATTGCTGGACAGAATGGAGTTCATAAAATTGAACAATTTGATCCTAGCGGATGCACTAGTCATATAGCTGCTGAAGTTAAGGATTTCAATCCTGAAGATTTTATGGATCGCAAAGAGGTGCGCCGTCGCGATAAGAACATTCAGTTTGCTGTGGGAGCGGCCAAGTTGGCCTTGCAAGATTCTGGTTTAGAACTTGCTAATGAAGATACTTCTCGTATCGGTGTTATTATCGGTTCTGGAATCGGTGGCATCCATACTTTTGAGGTAAATCACTCCACTTGTGTGGAGAAGGGACCTTCGCGAGTGAGTCCTTTCTTTATCCCCATGATCATCTCTAACATGGCTTCAGGAGTTGTGGGCATAGAGTTGGGCCTTAAGGGAGTGAATTACTGTGTAGTCTCTGCCTGTGCTACAGGTACACACGCTCTGGCTGCCGCCGCCGACGCTATTCGAGCGGGAAGGGCCGATGTTGTCTTCAGTGGTGGAACTGAGGCGGCTGTCTGTGAAATTTCTGTGGCTGGTTTCTGTTCTCTGCATGCCCTCTCTACACGCAATGACGAACCTGAGAAGGCCTCTCGACCCTTCGATAAGGAGCGCGATGGTTTTGTTTTAGGTGAGGGAGCCGCTGTCTTAACTTTGGAATCTCTAGAACACGCTCAAGCCAGAAATGCTCACATTTACGCTATATTAGCTGGCAGCGGAGCCACTTGTGACGCTCATCACATAACAGCTCCCGATCCAGAGGGCAAAGGGGCTGAAAATGCCATGCGTTTGGCTATTGCCGACGCAGGTTTGAAACCTGAAGATATTGATTATATCAACGCTCACGGTACTTCTACACCTCTGGGAGACCCCGCAGAGATCAAGGCTATTAAGAATCTCTTCGGTGAACACGCCTACAAGTTGGCCGTTTCATCCACTAAATCGATGTTGGGCCACGCCCTGGGAGCTACAGGGGCTATTGAAACGGCTATCTGTGCTTTAGCCTTGCAAGATGGTATCATTCCGCCTACGATCAATTACGAGTATCCTGATCCAGAGTGTGATCTAGATATTGTTCCTAACGTTGCCAGGAAGCAAGATATAAAGACCGCTCTAAATAACTCCTTCGGTTTTGGTGGTCAGAATGCTGTAGTTGTGTTAAAAAAGTATGAGTGTTAAGTGGTGGATACAAAGATGTGTAATAATTTCGAGGAGAAATTGGAAATATTGCAAAAATATGTTCTAAATTATCAATTCGAAAATAGAGAACTTTTAAAATCAGCTCTCACTCATAGATCGTATGTCAGCGATCAGAGACTGATGCGTGATAATACCGTCAATGACCATAGAACTTTGTATGATGAAGCCAAAAGTTACGAGTTTTTAGAATTTTTAGGTGATGCTGTTTTGAGTTTTTGGGCTCGTCAGTACCTTTATAAATTCTATAACGACGAAAAAGGTATCGGCGTCATGGATGAGATTAAGAGGGAGGCCATCAAAAACAGTACGTTACATTCCTTAGCTAATGAAAATTTAGTTTATACTGAAGGTGTTCATGTTCATCGTTTAGGGTATTTTTTGCGTCTAGGAAAGAGCGAAATGAGCGTATGTGCTAAAGGTGATTATGACAATGAGCGTATTTTGGCAAATGTTGTTGAGGCTATAATTGGGGCTATTTGTCTGGATGGAGGTTATGAAGTTGGTAGAGAGGGTTTCAATAAGGCTGGAGAGTTTGTTCTAAATACTTTAAAATTGAAAGATTTTATTGATGATTTTGTAAAGAGAAAGTCTAAAGTAGAGGTATCTGAGGGTCGTTCTCCTGAATCCAATACGAGAGAGACACTTCCTGTGAATAGGGATAGCAAATGTTTGCTACAAAAGATTTTCCATTTTCTTTTTAAAAAAGATCCCGATTATAATACATCTGAAACACGTCCTTTTAGAGCTAGCTTAAAGTTGAGGGGTGAAGAGACAGAGTTCACTGGTGAGGGTTCCACTAAGAAAGAAGCTGAACAGGAGGTAGCTAGAAAGTTTTTGACAAGTCAGTACTTGCGTGACTTACTGAATGAGAGGATTGAAAGTGGAAAAGGTAGAGATAAGGCAGAAAAAATTCTTAGAGAAATAGATAGTTTGATA
>JAFSXH010000075.1 GCA_017444165.1 bacterium
CCCACTTGGATTCTGCCTCCAATTATCTAGTGCAGGCTTATACCTATTTTGGTGAAGTTCAAGATATTGCCGCTCAGGGCTTAAGTCAAGGCGGCTAAGGATCGGCAATGGCCTTCATATAACAATCCACGTGCCTCTGGGCTACCATTTTCCAAGTAAATTGGTTTGCTCGAGGCAGACAGTGGATTTTTAAGTTGTCGTAAAGTTGGCGATCATTGACTAATAAAGATATTTTGCGGGCCATATCCTCTATAGAAAAAGGATCACATAGAAGACCAGCTTCTCCCACCACTTCAGGAAGAGAGGTTGTATTGGCGGCTAGTACGGGCTTGCCTACGCTCATAGCCTCCACAGCGGGCAGACCAAAACCTTCTGAGAGCGAAGGAAAAGCCAAAAAGTCACAATCTTGATAGAGAGAGCGCAAATCTTCATCACTTATGCCACTTAAAACACGTACTTCATTTAATCCACCTTTTAATCTCTCACTCAACCAAGGGGCCATAGAAGAGACTACCACCAATTGATAGTTTTTGTGGTCTATCCTTTTAAACTCTTCCCAAGCTTGCAAAAAACGAGGCAAATTTTTGTGGATTTTTGGATTAGTGACACAGAGGATATAAGGAGTATCTTTTATTGCAAATTTTTCTCTAGTTCTGGCTCTTTGCTCAACGGTTGTAGGCCTAGCCATACTCGCATCAGCCCCTTGGTAGACTAAATCTATCTTAGAGCGATCTATACCTAAATTTTCCGAAACATCCCGAGCCCCATCCTCACAGTAAACGGCCACACGACGGGCTTTACGCAAAACTGGAGCTAAGATCAATTTGTGATACCAGCGATCTAAAAATGTGCGCGGGTAATGATACATCGTCAGATCGGGAACAGTGACAACATAGCGTCCTGGTATGCGACAAGGTACAGCAATACTAGTAGCATTGTAAACGGCAGGATGCCAATCAGCGATGATCTTGGGAAGCTCACAGTGTTCGCGCAAGGTAAAAGGCCTAGCTTTAGTCAAAACTGTGCTTATATTATTATATTCAGAGGTGAGATCATCCATACAAGGTGTACAGAGTAGAGCTCCAAACTCCCATTCAGGTTTTAAGGCGGCTAGCTCTTTTATAGTCATATAATCGCGACGAGCCAAACCGTGCAACGTATTTCCATTATACATGCGGCAATCGATTAAAACACGCATAAATCAATTTCCCTGTTTCTTGCCAAATATAGTTTCCAAAATAGAACTTTCTGCTATTTGTTCAAAAAGATCACGACGGATGTAACTCAAATTTATAAATATGCGCATACCGAAAGTAACAATAGCCGCTTGGTAAATATCAACTCCTAAGAGATCACCGATCCAAGTTAAAGCGGCTGCCAAAAGCAGATTGACAAAAAAACCACCTGTAAATACACCAAAATCAAATTTATTCTCTAAACCTGCCCGCGTACCACCTATCACTGAATCTAGACCAGAGAGAAAAGAAACAGAGACATACTTAACGGCTACCACTGGTATCTGAAAGGGCAGAAAGAAACCGATCAAAAGACCAATAATCGTCCCCAAAATAATTAAAATCATTACGGATTCTTATCCTCAAAAGATTGGCCGTATCTGAAGACCATACTCCCTTCAAAGGGCAAAATAGTGAGCTCTTTAACTCTGCTAATAGTTACCTGACCACCATTATTGATCAAAGCCGCCATGCTATCTAAATACCCACCTGGCATGCGCAAGGCCGACTCCAAATCATTAGGACCTATCCCCTTAACATTATAAGGTGCAGATATCCTTACACCATTAACCAAAACGGTAGGACCTACACAACGTATAGAGGTCCTAGTCACAACCCGTTGGTCATTGATCGAAACAGCCTCCGCCCCTGCAGCCCAAAGCTCATTAACTAAAGATTGGAGATCGACATCATGAATTATGTAGAAATAAGGATCTGCATTAGCTGGAGGTGTACGTGGGGAATCGCTCAAAACAACGACGATACCAGGCCCCTTCATACCCGTCAATCCTGCCTCAATCTTAGAGCGATTTAATTGTTCCTGCATCTGCTTGCTGACAGAATCGTTATGGCCCGAAGCCTTCTCTAGATCGGCCAAACGCGAACGCAACTCTGCCAACTCTGCCGACATCTTGTTGCGTTGGGACTCCAAATCTTTAACTAGTGCCAAAGTCTCACGGCGATCATCTAATTGCAAAGGGACCTCAACATTTTTAGAGCGATACTCTAACCCCACCATAATCCCCAAAATTACACAAGCTACCGCTATGGGAAATTGCCACTTAGAAATGTGCAAAATACTATTATTCATCTTCTCCATAAAGCACAGTCGTAAATCTGTAGAGCTCAGGCCCTTCCTGGGGAGAAATACCTCCCTTGCGACAAGCAATAGCTACTTGTTTCTCTACGGTGTCGATCCCCTCAAGATCAGGCAAAAGAACTCCGCGTCGATTACCTTTACTTACGATCACACCATAACGTTTGGGATCGAGTTCCTGGTAATTTCCAACTTTAACAGGTTCACTCAAAACGGAAACTTCATAATGCAAATGGGCTAACTCCTCCACTTTCACAGGCTCAAAGCGAGGATCGTAACGACAGGCCGAAATAGCATTATAAATTATCTCTTCTCCTAAATTAGCCCGCACTGGCATGAGAGTACCTATACAACCTCGTAGCTCTCCCTCTATTTTCAAAGTAACAAAGACAGCTCCAGGCTGAAGTAACTCTGGATCATCTTGATATTTACCACTCAAGACACTACCTGTACGCACAAAATTTTCTACACTATCTTTAGCTAATTTTACTCTCTTATCCACGCTCTCTTATCTCCTCGTATGCACAGACAGCATAACCTACACCATAAGGACCTTCATAAGACAAAAAGTTGGTCTCACAATCGAAAGACTCCAAAGCGGCAATAACAGCAAGAATA
>JAFSXH010000008.1 GCA_017444165.1 bacterium
GTTACTGCCAAACATATTTGAATAGATAGTCGATACGCTTGTGGGTATCTCTATGCTGAGATTTTTGCAATGATAAAATGCATAACTTCCGATAGTTTTTAAAGTGTTTGGCAGTTTTATAGTTGTTAGTGAGTTGCATTCATAAAAAGTTCGCTCCTCAATTGAGGTAATTGATGTCCCTGAGAGATCGACGTCAGTAAGTTCATAACAATGAGAGAACGCATTTTTACCAATTGAATTTAGAG
This sequence comes from bacterium, assembly GCA_017444165.1. GTDB lineage: Bacteria > Vulcanimicrobiota > Xenobia > Xenobiales > Xenobiaceae > RGIG3641. Next base: position 246 of record JAFSXH010000008.1, read on the forward strand.
ATGTTCCAGAAAGGTTCGCGGAGACTATCTTACTGCTACAAAATGTGTATTCTCCTATGGAAGTCAGCGAACTGGGAAAGTTTATAACGGCTAATCCAGAGCCATCGAAGGCATCATTGCCTATAGATTTTACAGAATCGGGTAATTCTATTTTGAATAATGAACGACAACACCCGAATACTCCATCACCAATTTTTGTTATGTCATCTGGAAGCACTAAATAATATGAAGGATCTACATTCAATAATGCTCTCCATGAATCGTTATTGTATTTATGAAAATTTGGGTCGTATATATAATCTCTATCAACATATAAACGGTCATAGCTGGACATGAGCTTGTTCCAAGAAGAGACAAGTTTTCCACTTTCATTGTACAATCCAGGCTCTTCAGTCTCTACATATTCAAGATTTTCTTCATATCCCTCAATCCATTCATGTTCAAGACTTTCTCCGGATTCCTCAGTCTCTTCTGATTCGAGGCTCTCTTCAGACTCTTTAGTTTCTTCTGATTCGAGGCTCTCTTCAGACTCTTTAGTTTCTTCTGATTCGAGGCTCTCTTCGGATTCGAGACTCTCTTCGGATTCGAGGCTCTCTTCAGATTCTTCAGTTTCTTCAGATTCGAGGCCCTCTTCAGATTCTTCGGTTTCTTCTGATTCGAGGCTCTCTTCGGACTCTATAGGCAATTTGTAATAGTTATGCGCTTCGCCACCGCAACCTGGCAGAACCAAAAATATGGCAATTAAAAGGCTAAACAGCCAAAATGATCTTATCTTCATAAATAAAATCCTTTCAGTCACCAGGGTAACTTTTAGAATTGACGGTACGTTAATTTTATACACTTCTTTAAAAAAATGCAACAAGAGAAAGTCAACGATTGGAGACGGAGTTTTGAAAAAAGGTAAATAATCTTTTTTAGTAAACGAAACTTTCATATCTATTTTAGTTACTGGTGGAGCGGGTTTCGTGGGCTCCCATTTAGTGCTTCAATTGATAGAAGCAGGCCAGAGTGTCAAGGCGTTGGTTCGTCCTACTTCTAATTTGGGTAATTTAGCGGTTCAGGGCTATATTCTGACATTTTCTTCTCCTATTTGTTTAAGTGTGGAGAGATTTTTTCTGTTGTAGTTTTTGCTTTTCTTCGCATATTTTAGGGAAGTTGTTGATATACGTTGCAAGACTGATATGTTGTGTTTGTGTGTTGGCAAGGAATAATTTAATTTTAATGAACCTTAAAAGTGTTTTCTGAGTAAAATGGTATAGAGGTTGTATGTAGTGAATGAGGATCCGTTCAAGGAATATACTGTAGAGTCTGAGCCAGATAAACGAAACAAAAAGTATGCGTGGTACACTGCTATTGGTTTGCAGGCAGTTGATGGATTAACCACGTCTGAATATTTATTGAATACGGCTGAACTCAATATTGAAGGTAAGATTTCCTTTGCAGAAGCCGATGCACTTTTACAAACATATTATGAGGAAAAACCTGTTCATAGTACTGAAGACCGAACTGAGGAAGCCGATAAGGTCTCGGCCAGAATTGCGGCAATTTTATCCGAAAGAGCGTTTAGTTTTACGCCAAATGAATATCTCTCGATCCACAAAAGGCTATTTACTGGCATTTATTCTCATGCTGGGTGTATCAGAAGATACAATATCACAAAAAATGAATGGGTCTTAGATGGAGCGACAGTGTTTTACGGCAGTGCCACGGAGCTACAGGCCACTTTGAACTACGATTTTTCAGAAGAAAGAAATTTCTCTTATCGGGGTCTCTCTATGGATGAGATTATTCGTCATTTGGCGTTTTTTATTTCAAGGTTGTGGCAAATCCATGTCTTTGGAGAGGGGAACACCAGAACTACAGCGGTGTTCTTTATAAAGTATTTGCGCAGTCTCGGTTTTGATGTAACTAATGATATTTTTGCGAAGAATGCCTGGTACTTCCGAAATGCTCTAGTTCGGGCAAACTATAACGATCTGAAAAACGGCATACATAAAACGACAGAATTTATTGAACTGTTCTTGAGAAATCTTCTGCTTAATGAGAATCATCCGCTCCATAACCGAACATTACACGTTAGTGGTGTCTTTAAAACACAAGAAAAAGTGAACATTGAAGAACAAAAGGTGAACATTGGAAAGATAAAAGCGAACATTGAAGATTTGTTTACAGCTAAAACAGCTTCTCATGTTTGTAAATTGCTGGAAGAGTTTGGTTTTCAGACAATTTTTGGCAGATCGGATGTTCAGAGAGTACTTGGCTTAAAATCGACCAGAAGCACGGCATTGCTTCAAGAAATGTCAAAGTATGGGGTAACTGAACCTATTTATGGTTGCGGGAAGGGAAAATATAGGTTCAAACTTTAGGGAAGTTGTTGCACGTTGTAAGACTGACATGGTGCGTTTGTGTGGAGTGAGTAGTGTGGAGTGAGGAGTGAGTAGTGTGGAGTTAGTAAAAAGATCAGCTCACTAAAAAGTTACAACTGCTTCTTAATGTCGACGTTTCCACAGTTCTGGTCAGGTCTGCATTCTTGTTGTAAGTATGATACATTGTGTTTGTGTTGGCAGTTTTGACCTTTTTGTTGTGCCTCCGGCTCTTCGCTTCGCTGCGAGATGTCGGCACAACAGAAAGTCAAAACTGCACTACGAAAAAACTACAGCATTTCGTTTGTGAATTTAAATAACCGTGTTGCCTGCACGATAATTTACAAAGTCAGTTTTGAAATCATCAAATTCTGCATAGGTGTAACTCTTTCCATTATAGATTATGGTTACATTATCTGTGTTACTGCCAAACATATTTGAATAGATAGTCGATACGCTTGTGGGTATCTCTATGCTGAGATTTTCGCAATTATAAAATGCACAACTTCCGATAGTTGTTAAAGTGTCTGGCAGTTTTATAGTTGTTAGTGAGCTACAACCGTAAAAAGTTAGCTCTTCAATTGAGGTAATTGATGTCCCTGAGAGATCAACGGCAGTAAGTTGATAACAATGAGCGAATGCATTTTTACCAATTGAATTTAGAGATGTTCCAGAAAGGTCTGCAGAGACTATCTTACTACCAGTAAACGCATATTCTCCTATGGAAGTCAGTGAACTGGGAAAGTTTATAACGGCTAATCCAGAGTAACTGAAAGCCATCCTGCCTATAGATTCCACAGAATCGGGCAATTTTACTTCGACTAATGAATGACAAGAATCGAATACTCCAGCACCAATTTTTGTTATATCATCTGGAAGTATTAAAGATGAAGGATTTGCATGCAATAATGTTTTCCATGAATTGTTATTATAGCAATATTGTTCCGAGTCGTATTGATAATCACTCTCAACATATAAATCGTCATAGCTGGACATGAGCGTATCCCAAGAAGAGACGAGCTCTCCACTTTTATCATATAATCCAGGCTCTTCAGTCTCTTCAGATTCTATGCTCTCTTCGGATTCGAGGCTCTCTTCAGACTCTTCGGTCTCTTCGGATTCGAGGCTCTCCTCAGACTCTTCGGTCTCTTCGGATTCGAGGCTCTCCTCAGACTCTTCGGTTTCTTCGGATTCGAGGCTCTCCTCAGACTCTTCGGTCTCTTCAGATTAGAGGCTCTCTTCAGACTCTTCGGTCTCTTCGGATTCAAGGCTTTCCTCGGTTTCCTCCGATTCTATGCTCTCCTCAGATTCTATAGGCAATTTGTAATAGTTATGCGCTCCGCCACCGCCACAGCCTGGCAGAACCAAAAATAGGGCAATTAAAAGGCTAAATAGTCAAAATACTCTTATCTTCATAAATAAATCCTTTCAGTTACTAAGGAAAATTTAAAAATTAACAGTACGTTAATTCTATGCACTTCCTTAAAAAAATGCAACAAAAGAAAGTCAACGATTTGAGATGGAGTTTGGAAAAAAGGTAAATAATCTTTTTTAGTAAACGAAAACCGCATGTCTATTTTAGTTACTGGTGGAGCAGGTTTTGTGGGCTCCCATTTAGTGCGTCAGTTGGTAGAAGCAGGCCAGAAGGTCAAGGTTTTGGTTCGTCCTACCTCTAATTTAGGTAATTTAGCGGGCCTTGAATTTGAGAAAGCTGTGGGCGATCTGCGCGATTATGATTCTTTGGTTAAGGCTGTAGAAGGATGTGATTTAGTCTATCATTGTGCGGCTGATTATCGACTTTGGGCTTCTGATCCGCGTGAACTTTACACTAATAACGTTCAGGGTACGGATAATCTTTTGCGGGCCTGTCAAAAGGGCAAGGTCGAGAGGGTTGTTGTGACTTCTTCGGTGGCGGCTGTGGGTATACCTAAAGGCGGAGGGGAAGGCAATGAGGATACGCCAGTAACCCTGGAAGATATGGTGGGCGACTACAAGCGTTCTAAGTTTTTAGCTGAGAAGCTGGCTGTCAAGTACGCTCAGGAGGGGCAGGATATTGTTATTGTCAATCCTTCTACTCCTATAGGTGACGGAGATAGCAGACCTACAGATACTGGCAAGAGCATCACTCGCTTTTTAAATGGACAGATGCCCGCTTTTGTCAATACTGGTTTGAATCTGGTTGACGTGGAGGATGTCTGCAAGGGTCACATATTGGCGGCGCAAAAGGGGCAGAGTGGGCGCAGGTACATATTGGGGGGCTACAATATGAGCTTAGAGGAAATTTTGCAAGAGTTGGCCGATATTACGGGGCTAGAGGCTCCTAAGGTTGAGTTGCCCTGGCAGTTCGCTTACGTTATCGGCTTTATTGACACCGCTCTCTGTGTAAATGTACTCAAAAGGGAACCGCACGTTCCTTTAGATGGTGTAAAAATGGCTCGCAAGAAGATGTATTTCTCATGGGATCGCGCTTACAAGGAGTTGGGTTACCTGCCAGGTTCCGTCAGAGTGGCCTTGCAAAAAGCGGTCGCTTGGTTTATCAAAAATGGCTACGCTCCCAATTTTGGAGGTAAAAGATGAACGGTTTAAGAGTGCGTTTTTCATCCTTTGCTCCTGTAGCCCTATTTGTGGCTGTGCCTGAAGAGGTTGAGCCGCTCCTGGTTATGTTGGGAACCTCTAAGCGCAGGGGAGTAAATCTCTCTGGTATAGGCAAAGAGTCGGGAATTATCCTCTGGCATGTATATGTGGCGGAAAGGCCAGTTGTCGTCTGTTTGACTGGTATGGGCAGTGATAGGGCCAAGAAGGCCGCTCAGACTGTAGTTCAGCAGTTTCATCCGTGTGTTCTGCTCTCTTGTGGCTTTACGGGAGGTCTGACTCCCGAATTAAAGATCGGTGATATAGTCGGTTTTAATAGGTTGCTGAATACCAATTTTGCCCAGCCTAGTCCACAATTGAGAGATATTTTCTGTTCTGTGCAAGATATGGTTGTTGAGGAGGGCCTGAAAAGCTATTTGGTGGCTGGAGTGTCGACTGCAAAAGTTGTCAGTTCTGCGGCTGAAAAGGCTAAACTGCACGATCAAATA
>JAFSXH010000076.1 GCA_017444165.1 bacterium
CGGCCGCTATGGGACTTATGCTCTTAACTCGACTCGTTCCCAAATATGCTTGGCTCTCTCGTTGGCCTCTAGCCTTCATGGTAGGAATCTTTGCAGGATACAACATTGTCTACACAATGCAAGCTCAAGTTTTACGCCAAATTGAAGCTACTGTTCTGCCGCTGTGGGGCAACGATACTTGGCAGGCTACCTGTATAAACTGGATTATCGTTGTGGGAGTCGTTACTGGTTTGATGTACTTCTACTTTTCCAAAGAGCACAAAAATACATTATGGGGCAAGACAGCCAAGATCGGTATCTATGTCTTAATGATCTCCTTTGGAGCGGCCTTTGGTTACACGGTTATGGCGCGAGTCTCGCTCCTCGTTGGGCGAGTTTTGTGGTTCCAAGATGTCTGGAGAGAGACCGCGCACTTTTTTGCATTGTAGATTATTTAGAACCTGTTCTCATCAACAACATGCAAACAACCACAATCTTCCTCAACATTTATCTTTTCGATCATCTTGTAAATTAAATTTTTAACTTTGTGGTTGTTCTCTTGAAAAATTTTGATAACGTCAGAGGCCACAACTGCTCCAGCCAATCCATCTATGCCAGCATCATAATCGGTAATTAAGGAAATGTTGACATAACACATCTCCAATTCTCTAGCTAAATAGCACTCTGGGTATCCCGTCATATTGACTACAGTCCAACCCATCTGACGGAACCATTGGCTCTCCGCCTTAGTTGAAAAACGCGGTCCCTCGATGACGACCATCGTTCCTTGAGGATGAACTTCGATATTCAAATCCTGAGCACACTGATAAGCCAAACTTCTTAACTTTGGGCAGTAAGGCTCTGCCGCTGAGAGATGAGTGACGTAAGGCCCCTGAAAAAAAGTATCCTGACGATGTTTAGTCCGATCTACAAATTGGTCGCAAATAACAAAACTGCCAGGTTTCACCTCTGCCTGTAAGCTACCAGCCGCACAGGGACCGATAATCTTTTTGACACCCAAAGCCTTCATGGCCCAAAGATTGGCCCGATAAGGAATGTTAGTCGGAGAGAATTGATGTTCTTTGCCGTGACGAGGTAAAAAAGCTACACGTTTACCAAAAATCTCCACTAAAGAGATCTTGTCACTAGGCGCACCGTAGGGGGTCTCTATGTTCACACTTTCTACATTGCTCCCAAAATCATAGAAACCTGAACCACCAAAGACACCAATATCAGCTCTGTAATCACAAGTAGCAAATCCCATAATAACCTCCAAAAAAAATAAACCCGCCTTCATCAAGCGGATTTACTGAACTTGGTGGACGAGAACAGACTCGAACTGCCGACCCCCTGCTTGTAAGGCAGGTGCTCTAACCAACTGAGCTACTCGTCCAAAAAAAGAGAAGCCACTCGCGACCTCTCTCCCTATTGTCTAGAGTTGGTAGCCCGGACGGGAATTGAACCCGTGATCTCCGGCTTGAAAGGCCAGCGTCCTATACCGCTAGACCACCGGGCCATGTACCACACCCTCACCAGATCAATTGGTGGGCCCACCTGGATTCGAACCAGGGACCAATTAGTTATGAGCCAACTGCTCTAACCACTGAGCTATGGGCCCTTCTGGCTACGCAAGTATAGCAGATCAACTTTTATAAAGCAATAGGTTAATGAAAAAAGCCACACCCCCAGAGAGTGTGGCTTCATCTAGAAAAGACTATTTACTGCTTTTTCAAAACTATAGTAGAACCAGCGGGCAAGAAGATACCGCCATTGGAGCTGAGTACACCGCCGCCATTACCAGTACCAGTACCACCATAGCAACGAGCATTGCTATTGAAGACCTCTTTCCACTGTCCAGGAGGAAGCTCCATTCTGTAACCAGATCTGTCAGTATTAGCGAAGTTAGAAACTACTACAAACTCGTCCTTGCCGCCATCATCACGCTTCCAAGCCAATACCCTGTCATCGTTATGGGTGTACACGCGAGTGGTATTGCCAGTAGCACTGAAAGCGGGCGAAGTGCGTCTCAAAGCAATGAGATCGCGAGTTACCGCAAACTGTCCAGCCTGGTTGGCCAGATCCTCTGCCTCAGCCTTCTGCTCGGGATTCATCTCGCAATACTTATCGAAGAGTTTCTGATCTTCTGGTGACATGCGCGAACGTTCAATCTCTCTTTGAGATACATCCATAGCCGCAAACTTAGCAAAGTCATCTAACTTATCAGGAGTTACAGGGAATTGCATCCAGCTCATATCTGTACCCCAAGTAGAAGTCAGACCGTGCTTAAAGTCGTTATTAGCTAAGTACTCCTCACCCTGGAAGAGCATTGGTACGCCAGGACCAGTCAAAGTTATAGCGGAAGCGGTACGAGCAATAGCGCGAGGGAAAGGCTGTTTAACGGCTTCATCATCCTTAGAAGCGGCCGCTCCACGATGGATCCAGTTACCAGTATTGCCTACCTCATCGTGACTGTGAGCGTATGTAACAGCTCTGCTCCAATCGGTTACACCTACGTGGCCCGTAATGGCTTCCATTAAGCGATCTGCACTGCCGATACCCTGAGACATCTCCAAAAGGTCATCGTGGAATCTGTCGTTCCACACGGCACTGAAGCCCATGCCCTTCTTCTCCCAGCTATCGTTGCCATAACCCTGCCACTCAGATTTATCCTGATCGGCGGCTACTAACCAACTGTAGCTGAAGTCCTCGGCTACGGTGTAAACATCGGGTTTGACTAAGCGCAAAGTGCGGTTGATCTGGCGCAGAGTCTCCATACCCTCGATCTGCTCTTCCTTGTTGCCAGTGGTATGCAGAACCTGAGTGAAGTCAAAGCGGATACCGTCGAAACCGAACTCCTGAACCTGCTGAACAGCATTATCAGAGTAGAAATCTTTGACACTTTGATTGCCAAAGTTAGGTTTAGCACCCCAAGGAGTGTAGGATTCACCCCTCTGATACCAGTTGAAGAAGGAATCCTTATCACCATCAATGCGTCCTAAAGGATTGTCGGCATCGGGACGACCAGAAGTGTGGTTATAAACCACATCGGCCATAACGTTGAAACCGCGCTTGTGACTCTCATCTACAAAGAGTTTCAAAGCGTCAGTACCAGAGATCCAAACCTTCTCGGCTCCAGGCTGCTCATCATCAGTTATGAGCTTGCGATCTATAGCTGCTTGGCGATCCATCTCAAAGCCATAAGTATCAGCACCAGCATAGTAGAAATCTGGCGTATACCCCCAATCGCGCTTGCCGCCGAACTCGTTAGTAGGCATAAGTTCAATCGTATCGACACCTAAACTAGCGAAATAATCAAGATTAGCGATCATATCTTCGAAGGTAGTCGGTACAGCGTTGTCCTTAGAACTCATGAACGAACCGACGTGAGCCTCGTAAATTACAAAGTTCTTAGAATCGGTCTGCCTTCTAGGTACATTGTCATACTGGAACTCGAAGCTAGACTCACGAATCATAGACTTACGGGCTGAGCCAGGTCTAGCTTGAATAATATTCGTGTAGGGATCGTTGAAAGGTGTAGCCATGCGCTCAGCGTCACTGAGTTTACCGTCACCATCCAAATCACCGACCAACTTGCCATCTTCCACGACCTGGAACTCATACTGCATACCCGTCAATTCCTGGAAGTTGTTTACCGCTGTAACCCAAGCCACACCAGCACCAGGACTCTCCACGCGGGTCATATCGATAGAACCATCTTCATTCACTCCATTGATCCAGGAGTACTTATCGATAGGTTCAGTCTGATCCAACTTCCAACTGCGCAAAACGTCTACATCGTGCTTATCGGCGGGAGAAGCCTGATCGTAAGGAATGCGCTTAGGTTCACCCAGGCGGGCTAAAAGCTGCTCTTTGTTGAGCTGATTGCCGTTTTCATCTCTAAGTACTAAACGGACACTGTCAGCATTAGGATGAGAGTCTACAGTGAAGCGTCCCCACTGTGGGTTGTCAGCGTAGTTAGGACCACCCTTGCCGCTGTCATCGTACCAACCAGTTTCAAAGCCCATTACTGGATCTACGAATATGCGCTCAACACCTCTCTGTTCACCCTGGAGATAACGAGCGTGAGGATCGGAATAGCGAACCTCGCCACCCCATTTTGTCTTTAAAACTTGCCCCTTGCTATCCAAAGCGGCGTATTGATAAGTCTTGCCCTTTAACTTATCCCAACCGCCATCTTGGGTGACGCTCCAAACACCATTCTGCTCATTCTTATTCATAGGAATGAGCTCCTCAACCTCACCAGTCTGAGGATTAGTGACCTCTACGTAAAGTCTATAATCAGAGAGATCTCCTTTAGCTAACTCTGGAGACCAAGTCTGGAAACGCACACCATTTTCACCATCTTTGTGAACACCGAAGAGGTGAGTCTGAATAGGTGCGTAAGTCTGCACATCGGGATCGTCAAGATTGAAGGTAGGATTGTCATCGGTCATAACCAACCACTGATTGGTGCGAGTTACTCCGTCTTTACCTTTGACATCACCGACAACACCCCAGCTGAACTGCTCTTTTTGGCCAGCCTTCAACTCTACAGTAGCGGTATAGATACCATCGCCAGCCTTTTCATCGCCATTCTTGCCATCATCATGCATAGAGGTGATCTTGTCGCCATTCCAATGAGGATCGAAAGCACCAGTCTCGGTATTAAAAGATCCTTTTAAACCGACATTTTGAAATTCTGGACAACCGCGACTGTCAAATTGGAAAGTGATCTGCTTTTTACCATCACTAGTAACCGTAACTTTAGCAGGGTTGCCATTTTCCTGTTCCTTAGCACTGCTAACATCAAAACTGTCAACAGGAAGAGCTTGAGCCTGAACCTGCTCGCTTTTACCCTGAGCTTTAACGCCGCTAGCAGAAGTAGTTCCCACAGAACGAAGCAGATCTGAATGATCAAATTTTATTTCCATTGATTCCTCACCTTTACTCTCGAATTCTCTAAATACCCTACTAGAGAAACGCAAACCACTTCGGTTGTTATCTCCCGCGTCAGCAACACCCTGCTTTGCCGCAACTCTAAGTCCCCCACCTACGACCAAACAGAACGCCAACCCCAAAAAGAAGCCACCGTTTCGCATAGCGTAAGACTACATGTTTTTATTTTGATATTCAATAGAAAAATATTGCGAATTTGCGAACATTTAGTGAACATCTATAACTATTAATAATGCTCAATTCGTAACAAACAATTGCTGTAAAAAGAAATAGTTAATTCTCTCTGCCAGACTAATTTTGTAAGTTGTATTGACCGCACTTCTCATGTATAATGTGGAAGAGATACTTGTCGCACAAGAATATTGAAATATTAGCCATTTGAAAGGAGGTAAGGTATGAACAAACGGAGTCTAAACACTAAACGCGGTATCGTTCTAGTCACCACTATGTTAAGTGTTGTTTTAACGTTCATGATTTTGAGCTCTGTAGTCTATTCCAACCTCGGTAATTTTACCCTAACAAGCAGATTCCAAGAGAGGGAGGCAGCTTTACTAGCCGCCGAATCTGGAGCTAGTTATGCCGTGGAAAAGTTGAGCCACGATATCAACTGGCGAGGCGATGATAATAAGATTACTGTAAACAAAAGTGATCTTTATGTTGAAGAACACAATGGCAATGTTATAGGTATAATTCAAAATGCTGATGGAAAAAATTCAGCTTTCAGAATAAAATTCAATTATGAAGACGGTGATGGTGGTTTAGATAATTTAAATGATACTGACAGTAAAGATGATAAAAAATTTTTAATCCACTCTGCCAATGTATCTGTGAATAATTTGTCCCAAACTGCAGATACTTATTTTTATAATACCCAGTCTAATGGTACTTTGCGAAAGAGTGAAAAAAACTTAATTCAAAACGCAGAAGCCCAAAATTTCACTCCAGATAAGACGACAAAAACTATTGAATTGCCTCCATACTCCGGAGTAGTACCCAAAACAACTTGTCGTCTAGTTGTTGAGGGATTCGCCGATCCTAATATAAGCAAGAAGAACATTGAGCAGATAGCTTCTTGCGAAGACAACAGATATTCTATGCGAACTCTAGAAACCTATCTTACTCTAACTTCTTCAGATGCTGCACAAAACTCTGTAGCATCCTGTGGCGGAAATTTAACAGTTATAAATAATGAAAAATTCAGAGTATCTACTCAAAATGGTTCTAAGTCGACCAGTATCAATTGTTTGGGAAATATTAATGTTACGAGCAAAGATATCGATATTTCCAACGGAACCAAATTTTACTATTCAGGCACTCAAAATGGTCTTAAGGCATCTGATTGTCAACAGATAGATGTCGCTACAAATTCCAGGCAAATAAAAGCATTAAAATGGGACGATGTTCCTAAAGCAGATCAACAAAATAATAGGTTAGAGTCGGGAACTTACGTATGGGAAAATAAGGCATCTGAAGGTCAGCCAGCCAGATATGAACTAGTTCGTTACAATACTGTCGGAGACTATTCAAGATCTACTGGAACGACTGTACGAACGAATGAAGCAAAGGGCTTCATAGTCAACGAGAACGAGTTGTCTGTAACTTTTACCAAAGATATTTATATTCCAGGTGATGGCATAATTATAAAATCTGCTAGCTCTACAGCGGGTACACGCCCCATCGTTTGCCTGCAACAAGACGAAGGTGGAAAGAGTCCAATTTTGACATCTAACGGTGTCGTAAGAATTGATGGAGCTACTCTAGGTAACGGTTCTATAACGGCCGAAGGAGATGTCTACTTCCAAGGTCCTAGCGTGTTGGAATCAGATCCAGGTGTAGGCGTATCTATTTATTCTAAGGGAAATGTAAACATAACTGCAATAACCTCTACTACTAAGTTGGTGGAAAAAGAGATACCTTCTGGTGAAGTTGAAAATGCGAATAATGGTGGAACGAACAGTAATGTGGGAACGAATGGTATCAACTCATTAAATAAATGGTTAAATAGTAACTATCCCGGAATTGACGGAGACCTGAGAAATGAGGTGCTTAATTATTATAATGAATGTTTTGCTAGTTACAGTAATAATAAAAGCCCTAATATTAACATGGATAATTACCCAAAGTTAGATTCCTTATCTTGTAGTAATTTTATGGGATTTCTTGAATACTGTGATCTTGTTAGCACGGCGAGTACTTATGCATACGACGCAGCTGTAGACAATAATAACACAAGCAATCCAAAAACAGATCCTGTGAACGTTAAGGAGTGCGATGCTTTAGCATTAGATGAAGCGCAACTTCAAAATATTGCTCCAGAAAAAAACCGCAATATAAACAGACTTACCAACAAGAAGGCTCAGTTGGTGGAGGTGTCTATAGCTTTTGACAACGATGTTAAGTATGCAGATCAAGACATTTCTGGTGTGGTTTATGCCTGCAAAAATATAAACATAAACATTGGCAATAGTAACAACTTGAATATAACTGGCTCCGTAGTGGCTTATGGTGGAAATCCTGCTAACAGTCTAAACTCAGCTTCTAATGAAGGAAATCTATACATAGATGCTAAGCGTGTCAATCTTGTGGCAGATCCCGCCTATGTGAATGCTCTCTTGGGTAGCACCAATGGCTCTAATAATACTTTCAAAAAGTCTATGTTAGCTGTTTATTAGAACAGCAATTTACGACAAACAATCCTCACTCTGCAAATTTTGTGAGTGGGGATTTTTTGTATGTATACACATCTACAATATTTTGCAGGTTTGCTTTGCTGATAAAAGAAGCTAAATAAGGTTAATGTCAAAAGAAAGTGAAGTAGAGATTGTTGTCCGACCAAGAAAAATCAGAAAAGAACGTCTCCACCAAACAGCCAACAGGTTTGTACTGGTTATTCGGTGCTGAAGCCTGGGAGCGTTTTAGTTATTACGGTATGAGAGCGATCTTAGTACTCTATTTGGTTAGTCAACTAGAGTACGATCGCAAAGATGCCCTAGAAATATACGGCATATATACAGGCCTAGTCTACCTTACACCACTCATCGGTGGTTATCTATCAGATAAGTTTTTAGGAGCAAGAAAGGCCGTCATTATCGGCGGTTGTACTATGGCATTAGGTGAGTTGCTCCTGTCTCAGCCGGCCTTTTTATATCCTGCTCTGACCTTTCTGATCTTATGTAATGGATTCTTCAAACCTAACATCTCCAACATAGTAGGCGGCCTCTATGAAGAAAAGGATCCTC
>JAFSXH010000077.1 GCA_017444165.1 bacterium
AGCGAGTGGGAAAAGATACAAAACTCATTACTCCATCTAGTCCTGAATATCCAGAGCAACTCTTAGATCTAGATGATCCTCCCCTGGTTTTGTACACAAAAGGCCAAGGTAACTTACAATTTAGCAATGGTATATCTATAGTGGGTTCTCGTTGTGCTAATAATTATGGCATCTCTGTAGCCTTGGATCTGAGTGCCAATTTAGCCAAGATCGGTCTGCCCATAATCAGCGGTCTAGCCCGGGGCATAGATACTTGCGCCCATAAAGGTGCTCTGGAAGCTAAAGGTTTTACTGTAGCCGTTTTAGGCTGTGGTATAAATTTTTGCTATCCCTCAGAGAATAAAAGACTATGGCACGCGATCCTAGATAGAGGCGGAATGATAATCTCTGAATATCCAGATAAAACCCAACCGCTACCTTACCACTTTCCCTACAGGAACAGGGTAATAGCCGCCTTGAGCAGAGCCACTGTAGTAGTCCAAGCCTCTCTAAACAGCGGAGCAATGATCACCGCCGACCTAACTTCCCAATTAGGTCGCCAAGTAATGGCCGTGCCTGGTCCCATAAACCACCGTCAAAGTGAAGGCACATTAGAATTGATCAGCAACGGGGCAACCCTAGTCCGAACTAGCAAAGATGTTTTAGACGGATTAGGAATAATATTAACAGATAAGCAAATAAAGAGACTGCAAAATTCACCTCCCATAAACGAAACAGAACGCAAAATTCTGTTTTTTTTGAAAGACAAGGACGGAAGCGACACTGAAAGCATTCTAGAAGAGCTCTCACTGCCGCCAGGCGAAGTCATATCCATTTTAACAACCCTGGAATTGAAAGGTTTAATAAGAAGACTTCCCAATTTACTTTGGGTACTCAAAGATAGACAAAAAATGCAGTGCAATGTAGTAAATTATCAATCTTTAACGGCCAATAGACGCGCCGAATATTCGCGTGTCTGTGGTCTGTCTGCTTCAGAGTAATTCAGTATTTTCAATTTAGCAAAAGCCTCTTTCAACTGACCAGGCTGGAGGAGATGTTTGCGGTTGCGCTCTCCGTAGCGCAGATAATCGACAGTGTAAGTTTCATAGATCAACACTCCTCCAGGAACAAGCTTGGAGATTATCTGCGCACACAACTCTTCTTGCCAATATCTGGTGACAATAATATTTTCCCATAATCCAGAAGGGAGAGGTTCCTTCTCCAAATCACACACCAAAAAATTAGTGTTATTCAAATTCCCCTCTTTAGCCGCCCTTTGACAAAAATCTATAGCAGTAGGCGAACGATCTATACCCCAAACTTCGAATTGAGCCCCCAAATTAGCCACGTAAAGAGAATGGCGACCTTCACCACAGGCTATATCTAAAACTCTGCCAGGGTACAAATACTTGCTACAAGAAACCACAAACGGTTCAGGCTCTTTAAGCTTCCTGCCAGGCGCATTATAGCGTTCTTCCCAAAGATCGTAATCACTAAGTAACAATTTCACACTAAAACTATTCCTTTAAGTTGGATCACCGACAGATCTTTACACTTAAGGACTCAAAATGTACAATAGCAAGCAAATGAATCGAAATGAGAACAATTTGCAAACCAACATAAAGCCTATAGAGAGTAAAGAGCGATCTTCTACACCACACAACAAGTTATGGCGCATGGTGAAGACTATCATCGCTAAAATGCGCGGTTATTTTCCCATAACCTCTATGGGGGTTGTTTATATTTCCCTTTTAATTTTAACTTTTATTTACATAGCTTTAGCTATGGACGACATAGTCTGGGTGACTTCTGCTTTGGCTTTATTATGTATAGGTTGCTTGATGATCATTGCCGTTGTCATAGGTTCTATATCTACCTATATCGCTTGGAAGAAGCACTTAGAAGAATCACACAGCGACATAAGCGTACAGTGTAGCTTTTCAACTCCCACTGATCTAGAGCTATCCATTTGGCCTATACCATTTATAGAAGTGGAAACTAAGTGTCTATACCCACCTCATGTAGAGTTAGACTGTCGCCAAACTTTTACTCAAGTAAGGGAGTACGCTACAGCTCAAAGGCGTTGCAATGTTGAATACCTCGAAAGACTAATAACTGTAAAGGATATTTTGGGGTTAGCGGCCGTATCTTGGCAGACAAAAGAGAACATAAAATTCAAAGCTTTTCCCGCTCCTGGCAAGATCCAGCGCAGTTCCATAACGGTAAGTATGTCTAACGGAGAAGATCTCTCCGATCCCTTCGGCTCCCCTAAAGGCGATCTCATCGAGATGCGCAAGTACACTCCTGGTGACTCTTCGCGCAACATACTTTGGAAGATCTACGCCCGCAGTCGCAAGTTAGTTGTGCGTATGCCTGAAAATGCCTTAACCGCTAAACCGCGCACCTGCGCCTATTTAATCTCTGTAATTAAAGATGAAGCTAGCGCGGGGCTGGCCAGGGTTATTTTGGAATCTAATCTTTTAGGAGCCAATTGGTGTTTTGGAGCCGATGGCTGCAATGGTACAGTAGACACCATTGCTGGAGCTTTGGAGTTTTTAGCCACTTCAGGAAATCCCGAAAACGAATGTTGCAATCTGCAAAAATTTTTGATTGAAGCTGGACAGAAGGGCTACCACAGTTGCTTCGTCTTCGTTCCTTCATCCTACGGCAAGTGGATAAATATTGCTCAACAGGCCGCCAAAAGTTCTCATTTGGCTATAACATGGTTAATCGGCTTTGACAGTGTTTTAGAGAAATTGGAAAATGATAACAAGTGGGAGAAATATATTTATAAAGACGTGATTAAAAGCGAAGAGGATCCTTCTAGAGTAGCTATGACTTTAGGCAGTAAGACTACTCCAGTTGTCTTATGCGAGCGTTCAACTGGGCGCATTATCAACGATGCTCAAAACTACTTTAGAAATATTCGAAGGGCTGTCTAGAAAATGGAAGAGAAGAAGAAAAAGATAGACATCATTCCCCTGCTCCGCCGCATAATTAACAGCTTGGTATGGGGCTTGGCTTTGATGATAAATGCCTCTATGCTTTCAGTTAGTTTTGGAGTATTAGGGGCTTTTATAGGTGGTGTGGGAGGATTTTGG
>JAFSXH010000078.1 GCA_017444165.1 bacterium
ACCTATAAGATACCTTATGATATAGCCGTTTTTACTAATTTGACTCAAGATCATCTAGATTTTCATAAAGATATGGATGATTATTTTTTTGCTAAAAGCAGGCTCTTTACTAGTCTAGGTACGTGTCCTAACCGCAAACACGGTCCTTTGGCCATTATAAATTTGGATGATCCCTACGCTCATAAGCTCATAGAGTTGATAAAAGCTCGTGTTCCTGTCATTACTTACGGCAATAGTGAAAAGGCCGATGTGCGTTGTTATGATGTCAAAGCGTGTCCGACTGGTTTAAAATTTAATGTTGAAAGCCGTATGGGGAGCGGTTTGGTGGAATTGCCCCTTTCAGGAAAATTTAATGTCTACAATGCTTTAGCTGCTGTAGCTGTCGGTATGGGCTTGGGTATGAATTTTGCTCAAATTGTCGGGGCTTTGAAGGAAGTTCATTCTGTACCAGGTCGTTTTCAGCTTGTCAGTAAGGGCGGACAGGATTTTACAGTTATTGTGGATTATGCTCACACTCCAGATGGCTTGGCTAATTTATTAGATTCAGCACGCGATATTACTGTAAATCAAGTTAGCCTCGTCTTTGGTTGTGGTGGTGATAGAGATAAGACCAAGCGATCTATTATGGGTAAGATTGCTGCAGAGAAGGCTGATTGGATCTTTATTACCAATGATAATCCGCGCAGTGAGTCTCCAGAAGCTATAGTGAGCGATATTTTAAGTGGTATTCCCGAATCTAAAAGAAAGCGTGTCGAAGTCATTTATGATCGTGCTAAAGCTATAAAAAAGGCCATCAAAGGGGCCATGCTTGGAGATACTGTTGTTATTGCTGGTAAGGGTCACGAGACTTATCAAAAATTTAGCGATCACACCGATCACTTTGATGATGTTGAAGAGGCCAGTTTAGCTATTGAAGAGATGGGAGCAGGGCGTTCTGGAGTCGTCTCTTCACGGATAAAGAGTGTGGAAAGTTTCGTCTACAAGAGGAGTATGTACAATTACACCCCTAGAATAGCACGTCAAGCTTAAATATTTGTTTCGTAATTAGAATAGATTGTAGAGAGTAATTTATGAGTGAGTGGCAAGCCAAAGAAATTTGTAAGATTTTACAATGTGAACTTCCTGAGCAGTTGACTGAAGGTTCTGAGTTCGCGGGCCTTTTTACCGATAGCCGTCAAGTTTTACGTGGCGGACTCTTTGTTCCTTTGGTGGGTGAGCGTTTTAACGGTCATAAGTTTGTGGAAGAAGCTCTGCGTCAAGGAGCGGCTGGAGCTTTGTGGTCTAAGGAGCAAGCAGGCGATATTCCTTGTCCTGATAGTGGTAAACTTTTTTTTGTTGAAGATGTTTTGCAAGCCTATTTATTGTTGAGTAAGGCCCACATGGATCGCTGTAAAGTCAAAGCTGTAGCAGTGACTGGTTCGGTAGGCAAGACTACTACTAAGGAGTTTTTACGCTCTATTTTAGATTCTATATACAAGGTTGTGGCTACTGTAGCTAATCACAATAATGAAGTTGGTGTGGCTCAGACGCTCTTGTCGCTCGGTGAAAGTTGTGATGTAGTTGTCACTGAGATGGGAATGCGGGCGCGTGGTGAGATCGCTCGATTGGCTAAGATCGTTGAACCTAAAGTCAGTGTAATTACTACAATTGGCGAGTCTCATTTGGAAATTTTAGGCTCACGCCATGAGATAGCTTTAGCCAAAGCGGAAATTTTAGATTATGGCGACAAAGATGGATTGGCAGTTTTGCCTGCAGACTCTGATTTTTACGAAGAGTTGCGGCAACATGCTAAATCTGAAATTGTTTCTTTTGGTGTAAATGAGGGAGTTGAAGCTGATTGGCATCTGCTCTCCAGTTGTCATAAGGTAGCTTATGAGGGAAATAAGATCATCTTGGGTCAGGAGGTCTTAGTTTCTACTCCAGAGGGCGAAGAGGAGTTTTTCTTGCCCGTGCCTGGTAAACATAATTGCGCTAACTTTTTAGCCGCTTTGGCTGCTTGTCATTATTTGGGAGTCGATGCGGATAATGTGCGTTTGGGGTTGCGACGTGGATTCTTTACCGATCAGCGTTTAAATATGGAATTGATCGATCAGGGTAGGAGTGTCTTGATTGATGATTCTTATAATGCTGCTCCTCGCTCTGTTAAAGCCGCCTTAGATGTTGTATCTATGTTTACTTCCGCTTTAAAAGACAAATCTTTACGCAGAGTGGCAATTTTGGGCGATATGTTGGAATTGGGGCCAGAGAGTGATAAGATGCACAGCGAGGTTGGCGAGTATTGTGCAAAGTGTGGAATTGAGCTTTTGATCTGTGTAGGATCTCTCAGTCGTCATACACAGTCGGAAGCTAAAAAATACGGAGTAGAGACAATTTGGGTTAGTGATTATCAGGAGGCGGAGGAACTTTTGCCTGATATTTACCGTCCTGGTGATTGTCTCTTGCTCAAGGCTTCTCATTCTATGCAGTTAGATCGTTTAGCTGAAAAAATTCGTAAGAAATACATTTAAGCAAGGTGATTTATGTGGCCATTTAATTTACTAGGATTAGCTGCTCTCTCTGGTTTAGGATTGGCGTTGGTCAGTATGCCGATCTTTTTGAAGTGGGCCAAAGGTCATGGTTGGGGGCAAGAGGTCAGAGAGGAGGGGCCTAAAGCCCATCTTTCCAAGGCTGGTACGCCAACTATGGGAGGAGTCGTTCTCATTCTTGCGGGGCTTTTGGTTAGTTTCTGGGCTCCTAATTGTGTTGAGGTTTGGGTCTTCAGATTTGTTACTCTGTTCTGTGCCTCTTTGGGAGCTGTAGATGATCTCAGTAAATTGATGAAGCACCGCAGTTTAGGGTTGAAGGCTCGCCACAAGATGGCCGCTTTGGGTATTTTGAGTCTGTTGCTCTTCGTTTATCTATTCTTTAGTCGTGAGAGTGCTGGAATTGTCTTGCCTCATTGGGGCTTAGTGGGTGGCGTGTGGTTGATGTTTGTCATCACGTTGCTCTTAACGTGTGGTACAGTGAACTCTGTCAATTTGACTGACGGTTTAGACGGATTGGCGGGTGGAACTTGTCTTGTGGCCCTTCTAGCTTATGGTGTTGTAGCAGGTGTGGGGGGGCATATTGGTCTCTCTGTTGCGGCTGTAGCTATGGCTGGAGCCTGTGTAGGTTTCTTGTGGTACAATGTTTATCCCGCACGAGTATTTATGGGGGATACGGGATCACTAGGTTTAGGTGGAGCTTTGGCTTCTTTGGCTCTCTTGACGGAGAGCGAGTATCTCTTGATTATTATCGGTGGAATCTTCGTTATGGAAGCTCTCTCCGTGATTATCCAGGTCAGTTATTTCAAATTGACGGGAGGTAAGAGGGTCTTTCGCATGAGTCCTATACACCATCATTTTGAATTGGGTGGACTGCACGAAGTTCAGGTAACTTCTCGCTTTATTATTATCAGTATCATACTAGCTTTAGTCGGTGTAATGTTTCATTTGGGGATCTTATGATTGATTTTTCTAATAAAGATGTCGCTATTTTGGGAATGGGTAAGAGTGGTTTAGCTCTGGCTAAAGAGATAAGTGAGCGTGGAGGCAATGTTTTTGTCAGTGACACGCGTTCAGCTGAGGAGTTACAAGAAGCTATAGCCTTTTTGCAGGAGATAGGAGTAGATTTTGAGGTCGGCTCCCACAGTGATAGGCTTTTGCAAAAGGATATGATCATTATCAGTCCTGGTGTATCCGTACATCATCCTTTGCTAGAGAAGGCTAGAGAGAAGGGGCTCAAGGTGTTGGGTGAAGTGGAGGTAGCCTGGCAACTTTCACCCGTACCTTTTATCGCTGTCACTGGCACTAATGGCAAATCCACGACGGTTACTCTCATAGATCGCATGTTGGGTAATCGTTCTATCTTGGCTGGCAATATCGGTACGCCTCTAGTCTCTGAAGTGGCCCATGCTCCAGCCAACGGTTTTGTGGTGGCTGAAGTCTCTAGTTTCCAGTTGGAAAGTGTAGAGTATTTTCAACCTAAAATAGCAATTTTAACTAATGTCACTCCCGATCATTTGGATAGACATCCTAACTTACAGGAATATTTTGCCGCTAAGGCTAGGTTATTTGCTAGAATGGACCGTTCCGATCTAGCTATTTTTTCCGATGATGATCCACAAGCTGTGCGAATGAGAAAACTCTTAGAAGATGATAATTTGCCATCATGGCTCACTGGTTATGCTAAGCCGAAGAGAGATTCTCTCCCACAGATCATGACCTTCTCTGTGCAACATCCTGTAGAGAGAGGAGCTTGGTTCTCTGATGGTTGGCTGTGGTACAAAAATGGTGATAAAGCTGAAAAGGCCATTGAATGGCGCGGTTTTGCAGGCTTGCCAGGTATACACAATATCGCTAATGCTTTAGCAGCTTTAATCGTGGCTAAATATTTGCAAATTAACAATGATGATATAAGAGAAGCTCTATCGGTGCACAAACCTTTACATTACCGCATGGAAGAGGTTCATCGTTTAGGTAAGGTTCGCTTTATCAATGACTCTAAAGCTACTAATGTCAGTTCTGTCGTCTCTTCGTTGGAGTCTTTTAAGGATGAGCCGCTCGCTCTTATAGCTGGTGGTAAAGATAAAGGTTTTGATTTTACTCCTTTAGGTGAGGCTATTGTTAAATATTGTCAGTGGTTGATCTTAATTGGCGAAGCCGCAGATCGTCTGGAGAAAACAGTTAGAGATTGTGGAGAAGTTGAGATCATTAGGGCTAAAAGTTTGCAAGAGGCTGTAGAGATCGGTTGGAGCAGGCTGAAGGATGAAGGCGGTGTTCTTTTGCTCTCGCCAGCTTGTTCGAGCTTTGACATGTTTAAAAACGCCGAAGAGAGAGGAGCTCTTTTCAGTGAATACGCCCGAAGTTTGGGAAGCTAAAATATTAAAAGGAGGTGAGATATGCCTTTAGGTATCAACAATAAGTCTCTGTCTGTATGGCTAGTCGTCGCAGTTTATGTTTTGACATTCTTTGGTCTTTACAATTTACTTAATGTTGCTAGTGAACAAGATGCCGCCTTCTTAAGCTCCCTATCTAAGTTTAAAAGTCAGATTGTTGCTATAATACTAGGTTCTGTGGCTCTATGTTTTGCTTATAAGTGTGACTATGTTAAATTGCGCAATTTTTTGACTAAAAGATTATTTGGTTTTAGATCGTTAGATATAACGCCACTATTTATAATAACTGTTATCCTCCTAATAATTGCGGGTTATATCTCTCCTGCTCAGAACGATGTCCACAGATGGATCGATCTTAAAATTTGTTCTTTTCAGCCTTCTGAGTTTGCT
>JAFSXH010000079.1 GCA_017444165.1 bacterium
CCTGAATGTTCTTCGGAACCTCGCTGTAGCAACCAAACTCCATTGAAGCAATACCGCGTCCTTGGGAAAGATTTCTCAAAGTAGTGGTGTAACCGAACATCTCCGCCAAAGGAGCCGAGCCTGTAATAACTTGAATGCCGTTAGACTCCGCTTCCATCTTTTCGATCTTGCCGCGCCTGCCATTAAAATCGCCGATAACATCACCCAAATAATTATCGGGAACGGCAATTTCAACATTCATAACTGGCTCTTTCAAATAACACTCGGTATGTTCCAGAGCATCTCTAAATGCCATAGAAGCAGCTACTCTAAACGATGTATCTGAAGAATCTACCTCATGGTAGGAGCCGTCATAAAGAGTAACTTTGAGATCTATGACGGGAAAACCAGCCAATGATCCACACTGAGAAGTTTCACGACAGCCCTGTTCAATAGCTTTAAAGTACTCTTTAGGAATAACTCCATCGGCGATCTTACTCTCAAATTGGATACCACTGCCAGGAGCTAAAGGTAAAAGTTCCAAACAGACGTGACCGAACTGACCGTGACCGCCAGTTTGACGGACAAAACGCCCCTCAGCCTTGACGCTCTTACGAATAGTCTCCTTGTAAGAGACCTGAGGACGGCCAACATTGGCATTAACTTGGAATTCACGCAGAAGCCTGTCAACAATAATATCTAAGTGCAATTCACCCATACCAGCGATCATAGTCTGACCTGTATCGGCATTGCTGTTGGTTTTAAACGTAGGATCTTCATCCATCAGCTTAGCAAAAGCTACCGCCATCCGCGCTTCATCGGCCTTAGATTTAGGTTCAATAGCCACAGAGATCACTGGTTCAGGGAAAGAGATATTCTCCAACTTTATAGGCGATTTTTCATCACAGAGTGTATCTCCAGTCGTCGAAAGTCTCAGACCTATAACACCGCCCAATTCGCCAGCATGCAACTCTAAAATATCTTCACGGTGATCGGCATGTATGCGCACTAAACGACCAATACGTTCACGTTTGCCTTTAATAGTATTCAAAACGGCACTGCCGACCTTCAAAACGCCAGAGTACACGCGCACAAAGGCTAACTTTCCTATGAAAGGATCGGTCGCGATCTTAAAGACTAGAGCGGCTAAAGGTTCATCAATGCGCCCCTTGCGTGTAACAGTCTCATCTGTATTGGCATCGTGAGCTTGAATCTCAGGTACATCTAAAGGAGAAGGCAGATAGTAAACGATAGCATCTAAAAGCGGCTGAACACCTTTGTTCTTAAACGAAGAGCCGCAAAATACTGGAACTATTTCGTTGCGCAGACAGCGCAGACGCAAACCATAACGTATCTCCTCTTCGGTAAGTTCCTCCTCTAAAAGATACTTTTCAGTAAGCTCGTCATTTCCCTGAGCGGCTTCATCTACCATGGCCGCCCGCAACTCTTCGGCCTCATTCAGAAGCTCGGCAGGAATCTCAGACTCTTTAAAATCTTGTCCCAACTCATCCAAATAGATGATGGCCTTCATCTTGATGAGATCGATCACACCCTTAAAATCAGCTTCAGCTCCTATGGGCAACTGACAGGGAACAGCATTGGCGTGGAGGCGTTCGCGAATCCTCTCCACCACATTCATAAAATTGGCTCCGTTGCGATCCATCTTGTTGACGTAAGCTATTCTAGGAACATGATACTTGTTGGCCTGCCTCCAGACGGTCTCTGACTGAGGCTGAACACCGCCTACAGCACAAAATATGGCGACCATACCGTCTAAAACGCGCAGAGATCGCTCGACTTCTACGGTGAAATCTACGTGGCCTGGAGTGTCAATGATATTGATAATATGATCGTTCCACTGGGCTGTAGTAACAGCCGAAGTGATAGTTATACCGCGCTCTTTTTCCTGGATCATCCAGTCCATAGTGGCCGAACCAGCATCGACCTCACCTATGCGGTGAGTGCGCCCTGTGTAAAAGAGTATTCTTTCAGTAGTAGTAGTTTTGCCCGCATCGATATGAGCAACAATTCCAATATTGCGAACTTTCGCCAGATCTATGTCTTCTTGTCTAGTCACTGAAGTATCCATCTTTATTTTACATCAAAACAAAAACGGGCGGCCTCCGCATTGAAAGAGTGCCGTCCCGATTAACAAAAATAGCTATTTATCTTACCATCTGTAATTGGCGAAAGCCTTGTTAGACTCGGCCATACGGTGAGTCTCTTCCTTCTTCTTGACAGCGGGACCAATACCCTTAGAAGCATCGATCAAGGCATCAGCTAACTTGTCGCGCATAGGCTGACCAGACTTACTGCGAGTAGCGTTCAAAATCCAACGCATACCCAAACTGACGCGCCTATCCTCACGAACCTCGGTAGGAACCTGGTAAGTAGCACCACCTACACGGCGAGGACGAACCTCGACCACGGGCATAACATTTTCCATAGCCTGAGAGAAAATATCGATAGGATCAGAGCCAGTCTTCTTGCCGATAATATCCAAAGCACCGTAAACGATCTTTTCAGCAATGCTCTTCTTGCCGCGCTGCATGACGCGGTTGATGAACTTAGTCAACTTTTCGTTATGATAAACTGGATCGGGAATGGTGATCCTCTTAGGAGCACGATGATTCCTAGACATACTTTTTTTTATTCTCCTCCGTCTACTGTTATCCGCACAATTTTACCGAGTGCTAGATCAACAGGACAATCAAAACACGCTAAATAGCGCGAACCTAAAATTTATTTCTTCTTAGCATCCGTCTTCTTAGGACGCTTGGCTCCGTACTTGGAGCGACCCTGCTTGCGGTTAGCTACGCCAGCGGCATCCAAAGTTCCACGAATGATGTGATAACGCACACCGGGAAGGTCCTTGACACGGCCGCCTCTGATCAAAACGACAGAGTGCTCTTGCAAATTGTGACCAATACCGGGGATGTAAGCAGTAACTTCGATACCATTGGTGAGACGCACACGGGCGACTTTACGCATAGCGGAGTTAGGCTTCTTAGGGGTTACGGTCTTCACCTGAGTGCAAACGCCCTGCTTCTGAGGGTTTCCACCAGTGTCGATCCTCTTCATAAGTAAAGTGTTATTAGAGAAATGGAGCGCAGGAGCTTTGCTCTTGTAGACCGGTTTCTTACGGCCATGACGCACCAACTGATTAATAGTGGGCATTAAAAAATCTCCTCACAATCTAATAAATACTGAGAGTCTAATCTCAGAGAGAAAAAAAGCTAAAGCATATTAGCACTAACGCCTTGTTTAGTCAAACGGCAATTTCTAATTATTAGCAAAATTTTGGTACTCGCAAAAACGATAACCGAGGCCGCGCTCGTTGAATATATAGCGAGGTACAGCAGGATCGGGTTCGATCTTCTTGCGCAGATAATTTATGTATAGGCGCAGAAGTTGGGTATCATCGCGATACTCTGGGCCCCATACTCTGGAGAGCAAGTTCTCATGGCTCAACAACTTGCCAGGATGATTGATGAAATGATGGAGCAACTTGTACTCTGTAGGGCGCAGGTGTATCTCTTCACCGTTTACTATAGCGCGACGGCGATCAAAGTCTACGCTCAAATAATCATCTACCTTGACAACATTGCGTGCTAAAGGAGCAGGGGCATCTAAACGGCGCAGAACAGCTTTAATGCGACTGACAAGTTCACGGTGACCGAATGGTTTGCCCATGTAATCATCGGCTCCCAACTCTAAGCCGCGCACTCTGGCATCTTCATCATCCTGTACGGTCAACATGATACAAGGAACACCCAAAGACTGGCGGATGTTAGCCAACACTTCAAAACCAGACATATCGGGAAGATTGACATCTAAAAGGGCCAAATCTGGCAACTCATCACGAATGCGCCTTATACCCTCTTGCCCCGTCGTCGCTCCAGAGACCACAAAACCAGAACTTTCTAAAGTGGTACGTATGAGATCTAAAACGTGAGGATCATCCTCAACAGCCACAATACGTCTGCCTTTATACGAATCATCTATCGGCATAAATTATATACTCTCCTTAAAGGGAAGACTGAAATAGAAACAAGCTCCATGATCGGTACTATTGACCCCAATAACCCCTCCATGAGCCTCAACTATAGCCTTAGAAATAAATAGACCTAGACCGCTACCGCGAACTTTCTTCTTAGTCTCTTCGCCACGTTCAAAGAGGCCAAAGATACGCTCAGATTCCTCTTTACTGACACCTGGCCCCTCATCTATAACGGAAATAGTTACCTCGCGCTTTCCGCTAGTTACCTTGATTAAAACTTGGCCTTGCGAGCTGTACTTAATAGCATTTTCCGCTAAATTAGTAATGACTTGTTCTAAACGCGAAAGATCACCCCAAACGGTCAGCCCTTTCTTTTCGATCTGACTGCACAGCTTTATATCCTTGGCTTTAGCGTGGTTTTCCAGTCTGCGCAAGGTCCTCTCGATCATGCTGTCTATATCGACAGTCTCACAGTGCAAGACGATACCACCAGCCTGGATCGAAGCGGCCTCTAACATCTGTTTGACCATCTTCTGCAGACGCTCACTCTCATCTAGGATGACTTGAGATTTTTGCAAAATGGTCTCTCGACTCAGCTCGATCTCAGGGTCGCTCATCAAACCAGCAAAACCTTTTATAACTGCAATAGGAGTCTGCAATTCATGAGACATAGCCGAAAGGAAGATCTTGCCCAAACGCTCCGTCTCTTTGCGCTTGCGAATGTCGCGGAAGGTCAAAACTGATCCGCTGGATTTTCCCACCATGTCGCGCACTCTAAGACTGACGACCTCGACATCGATCTTCTGACCGAAGCGATCCGTCAAAACGGCCTCTACAGGATCAGAGGTAACGGGAAAATTTCCATTCTGTTCGCTGTACAAAACTAAAGCACGCTCAGGCCCCGCGTTAGCCTCTATACTCAAGGGCAAAACTTTATAGACGGGCAATCCTGCCATCTCGGCGGCGTTCCAACCGCTCAATTTTTCCATAACAGGATTGGCTCCAACAATGTTGCCATCTCTATCAACGATGGCCACCCCGTCTATCGTCTTATTTACGATAGTCTCAAACCAACTGCGCTCTCGGACCAAACTGCTCAAAAGGCTGGCGTGGCGCAGAGTCACCTCTATGCGGTCGAGAACAATCTTGTACATGCGCGAATAGCGGCGCAAAAAACCGGGCAGATCTTGACGATTGAAGAGGCACAAAACGCCAGAAGGCTCTTCTCCCACAACTACAGGCATTACACAGGCGTAAACCTTACCTAAACCTATGTTTTGAGACATGGCCTCCAGCTCGCCCTGTATATCCCGATTGTTAGAAAAGACCTCCGTGCTGATGGCAATTTCACCGTTGCGTACTTGCACGGCAAAACTGCGCACTATCGAAGTTAAACTTTCAGCACCAGGCATGTCCAAACCGACAGAGTAAAAGCGGAGCCCTCCACTGTCCCGCCTCTCTTCCCAGACGAACAAGACACCGGCCACACTATCGGAAATATCCACTAAACGATGTAAAAAATTATTTAGCTCAGCCTCAAAGTAGATACCACTTCCCGAAGAACGAGCAGTATCGATACCAACCTCTTCTTTGAGGATAAGCCCACCCGCTTCATTTTCCATTCTACCCTCTAGGTATGGAGATCAAATAATTGCCATTATCATCCGGAATTAAGTGCCAAGAATGTGCCCAATTGCCATCTGGAATACTGACTGTTATGCCGCCTAAACTGTATCCACCGTGCAATTCAAGTTTGGAGAAATTGATCTTATTGAACTGACAATCCCTCTTATACATCTCA